>JAASTL010000042.1 GCA_021767305.1 Piscirickettsiaceae bacterium
ATTTTCTTCAGGAGTGGCCTTGTCTTTCATGGAGCCATTTAATTTAGCTTCCAGTTTTGAACCCTCTCGATTTCCGTAATAACTGTAAACAATATCATCCACTGATAAACCAAACTTACCGTCGGCCATACCGTGCGTTAGCATTATTTGACCCCCTGCCATCATTAAGCCAAGACCGACCACAAAAATATAACCGGTAAATAACGCTTTCACAGACAGAGATAAGCTTGGTAGGTTCAACCATGAACTCTCTTTCATAACCACTCCAATTTCATATAGTTTTTTAAGGCTTTTCAATAGTAAGCGAACCACTGAAGAAAATACTAAGTAAAAAAATTTATAAGATAAGAGTAATCAGATTAATGAAAGCGTAATAATGGGTTTTATTTGGGGTACGTACTATCAACAATATAAGAAAAAGTGATAAGAATTGATGTAAAACAATTTTTTAAACGCTCAAAAGCAGCTGTTTTACGACTAAATTGAGAGGTTTTGTGTATTAAGGCTCATCAACACACATTATGGCTTTGGAATAACAAAGTCTTCGTAATCAATATTAGTATGATTTATGACCACTGGAATCGAACTTAACCCTACACCGGCTATTTTTAAACTGTATGGTGAACCAGAAACTAAAGGGTGCCACTCTGCCAAACCTTGCCCGCGGTAAATCATTCTATAAGCACAGGTATCTGGTAACCAATCAAACTCAGCGACACGTTCTAAAGTGAGCTGCACACAACTTGGTACATTCACAGAACGATTTGCATAATCCTTGCACTGCCCGGTTTCAATATCAGAATATTCACACACCACACTGGTATAGACAATTTCATCGGTATCATCATCTTGTAATTTGGTTAGACAACATAAACCGCAACCATCGCAAAGTGATTCCCACTCTTGCTGTGTCATCTCTTCTAGGGTTTTTGTTTGCCAAAATGGCGCTGGTGAATCACTCATTTTTATTCCTTTGTAAAACGGCGCCAAGGCTCAGCCCAGTTCTGTAAAACTTTGGTAAATGGCTCACTTAAAAACCGTTCGCCTTCAGTAGGTGACTGGGTAAAACAATAAATTTGGTCATTGAAAGTAAAGCGAATGCTGTAGGCATGTAAATACCCTCTACCCTCCTGCTTAGCCATAAGCTTATTACTGTAGCGAACGTCTCCGGCAATTGGAGCGCCTAAACTTTTCAATGCCACTCTAATCTGATGCGTTTTTCCGGTGTGCGGTTTAACAAGAAACACTCTTTCACCTGGCTGAGTAGAAACCGAGATAAACTGAGTTATTGCAGGGTTATCACTCTGTTTAACTAATTTCCAAGAGCCATTTCTAGCCGCTTGCATATCGCCTTTTATCCAACCCTGTTTTTTCTTTGGTTTTTGGGTTGAAATAGCAAGATAGAACTTCTCTATTTTGCGTTCAGAAAATAACTGCTGAAAAGTTTGCGCAGAAGTTTTGTTTAATGCAAAAACACAAATACCCGAAGTCATTTTATCAAGACGATGCACCGGATAAATCTTACTAAAGGAATTCTCTTGCTTTGACTGTTGCTTTGACTGTTGCTTTGACTGTTGCTTTGACTGTTGCTTTGACTGTTGTCCTAACTTTTGTTCTAACTGCTGTGTTAGTAAAGCCACAAAACCAGCTTCACCATCTTCGCTATGAAAATTCAAACCTGCCGGTTTAATGGCGACTAAAAAGTCTTGGTTTTTATATAAAATTGTTAACAAATCAGCTCAAATTCCGCTTGATGAAAAGTTTCGCCATTGACCATTATTTCAATACGATGGACGCCAGTTTGATAGTTACGCGTTGAGATCGGTTTAAAGTCATGAAAACGTTTAATGTCTCTAGATTTTTGGAGGCTATCAAACTCGCTTATTTTAAAAACTTTTCGATGGTAGGTGCCGTTTTTTCTTAAAAAATGTAGCGCGTATTCTAGTCTTAACCAACCTAATTGTTTTTTTGATGTAAGCGTAAATTCAAAACTGAACTTTTCGCCTAACTGAACACTGTTATCAAACAGCATATTCTGAACGTAAATATCACGAGGTTCACGGTAGCCCAAAAGATCCAGAGCCCGTTTATCCGATTGTTTTAATAAAGTACGTAAAGCGTGTTTTGCAATCCATCTGGACTCTGGCTTAGTTAAATCCCATTTAGACAATAGCTCAATCACCCATTCGGGTTTGGTTTTACTGAAATCATTAATTAGATTGGCGACACTTTTTTGCACATAACGGCTTTTATCAGCCTGTAGGGATTGGATAATTGGCAATACCCAGTCTGGATTTTCGGCTATCCATTGAATATGCTCAGCCCAAGGTAATTTGGGCCTTACTCCTTCACTGGCGAGACGGCGGAGGTGTTCATTCTCTGATTTACTCCAGCCAAGTAGGTAACTTTTGGCTTTTTCAGGTGCTTGATTAATAAAGCCTCTAACCGCAAATTCAGCACTAGAATTTTCGGTAAACCAAGCTAAAGCTTGCATAGAAACATCAAAGTACTGCGCGCCATATCGCGCCACGAATTCTGCAAAAATAAGGTGGAATAGACCCGAAAAAGTTCTATCCACTTTTTGTAAAACTCTGACTTGTTCGGAGAAGTCACCACTCAGCTGCTGACCTAATTGCAACGCAACTTTGCTAATTCTTTGCTTTAACTCAAGTTTTTCCCACTCTTCACATAGAATCCCTGCTAAAAATAGGTTAATATCGAACCTGTTGTCTTGTTGAGCCAGTAAAAACGCCAATTTTTTGATCTTTTGCTCGCTAATTTGAGTTTTTAAAGCTTTAGACATATAAATATATTCTCTTATAAAACAATAACTTAACCTTATTCAAAAATCGTAATTGGAAAATTTGGCATAACCTTTGATATCAAGCAGGTGAAACTCCCGCTGAATATCGATTAAATGTTTGATTTGTCAATATTTTGTCATTACGTTGTGCAATGAATGTTTTGCAATGACTATAGGGTAAACAAAAAATTTAGAGATTTTAGACTGCTTTTTATTGGAGTGATGCCATGAGTGCTTTAAACAATACACAAAAAATACAAACTTGCTTGGACTTTATTGACCAACGCTTGGAGACAACTGCAGAACAGACTATTCAAATCGCGGAAATGATCATTGAAGACATCCGTAACTTAACCGATGATTATCAAGAAGCGATGAAATCTGGCAATATCAAAGAACATATGGAACATGTTCGTACGACCCAAATGAATTGGGTTAACCAATTACACGAAATCATTCTTGAACAGACCAACCGTGACCTTAATGGACAAGTCATCCTGGCACTAAAACAGTTTGTTGATACTTTAA
Source organism: Piscirickettsiaceae bacterium (assembly GCA_021767305.1). The sequence goes on from JAASTL010000042.1 coordinate 3,332, forward strand.
ATGAACAGCAGTTCAAACACTATCGCTTTGACCTGCCAAGCGCAGTTGCGAGTCAGCAAGCAGCGAATGAACATGAATATCTATCACAGGAAGAAATTGATATTCTTATGGGTCAGCAAAACCTGTTTGAAGGCAAAATAACTCACTAAAAATTGCTTACTTTTACTTTCTAAAAAGCCAGTTCTGATTCAATACCAAGTAATCTAAAAATTTAAGTGAGTAATAGAGCATTACTCACTTTTAAATTGAATCTGAACTAAATAGATTCATAACAAAACCAATTTATAAATAACTCTAATCTTAATAATTCCTTTCTAAATTGGCACTCTGCTTTAGAGATCCCAAGAGTTATCTTTTTTATAGAAATCCACTAAGAAATCTATAAATGCACGTGCATTACGTGAAAGATAACGATTTTGAGGGTAGACCGCATAACCGTTTAGGGTTTCAAATTTAAACTCTGGCAAAAGCGGAACCAAATCCCCATTATTAATTGCTTGCCAGCAAATAAAGCGGGGTAAGACTACAATACCGTGCCCAGCTACAGCCATCTGCATTAAAAAATCACCATTATTAGAATAAAGATCCCCTTTTATGGGAATAAGGTGTTGCTCACCTTCACTATCATAAACTTTGTAGTTTGAACCTGGTTCAGCTGAGTAACGTAAAAAACGCATTAAACTTAAATCATCAAGCGTTTTGATCGCGTTAAACTTTTCAATATAAGCAGGAGCGGCAGACATAATTATGTCAACAGGCAGTATTTTGCGTGCCTGCAATGATGAATCACCCAGTTCACCTATCCGAAACGCAACATCAATACCCTCTTCAACCATATTCACTTCACTATCATCAAGGTTGACCTTCAGTTCGATGTCGGGATGCAACTGCAAAAAAGCATCAATCGCCTGATACATATGCAAAACCCCAAACGATAAAGGGATAGAAATTGAAAGCCGCCCCTCCAAATTGTCTGATTCTTGGAGTACCGACTGATCTAAAGCATCAAATGAAGCCACCACTTCTTGCGCTTTCTGATAATACTTCCTGCCCTCTTCTGTTAAATGAAAACGTCTTGTCGTGCGCTGAATCAGCTTAGTTTTAAGACGTGTTTCTAGATCGGAAAGGCGACGACTTACTGCGGATTTAGCAATATTCAGCTGATCTGCAGCGCGGCTAATGCCACCCGCATCAACCACTCTTAAAAATACTTGTACATCTTCTAACTGACCCATCGCCAACCCTTTTTGTTCTTTAATACAGAATATTAAATTAGAATTATTGCTATTTATTCACCAAATAGCAAACGTTATTATTATTTTGGGTTTATAAGCTATAAGAACTTGGGAACAAGCTTTATGCAAAATTTAAAAATACAAAATGTAGAAAAACAAAATCGTAAAATTACTTTTAAAACAAAAGGAATGGCAGCTTCTGATGGTGATGGCGTGCAACTCACTCGCATAATTGGCATGCCCGGTTTTCAGCAATTAGATCCGTTTTTAATGCTGGACCGTTTTGAGTCAAACAATCCCAATGACTATATTGGTGGATTTCCGCCCCATCCACATCGTGGTTTTGAAACTGTGACGTACTTATTAGCCGGTAGAATGAAACACCTAGATAATAAAGGTCATGAAGGCGTAATTGAACCCGGTGGCGTGCAGTGGATGACAGCCGGTAAGGGTATAATTCACTCTGAAATGCCGGAACAGGAAAATGGGCTTCTTAAAGGTTTTCAACTCTGGGTTAATTTACCCGCTAAAGCGAAAATGTCTTTACCAAGTTATCAAGAGTTTTCACCCCATCAATTGGCTGTTGAACAGAGAGACGGTTGCAGCATAACGGTTATTGCTGGTACAACCTCATTAAACACTCAAGGCCCCGTTATAAACAATTACATTAAGCCTTTAATGCTTGATGTAACACTTGCCGCAAATCAAACTTTTGCGGAACCAATTGCAGCAAAAGATAACGCATTTATAGTTGTGGTTGAAGGTCAAGTAAATTGTAAAACTGAAACGGGCAATACGGTTGTAGGAGTGAATGAACTGGCGGTTTTGTCCGATGGCGATTTTATAAGCCTTTCAAACGGTGATGAAACTGCGCGTTTTTTATTTGTATCGGCAAGCCCTATTAATGAACCAATAGCACGGGGCGGTCCATTTGTTATGAATACGGATGCTGAAATTAAGCAGGCTTTTGATGATTATAAAAATGGTCGTTTTTAGTGCTATGATTGAATTTGATTTGTAGTTAACCTCATCACATGGCAATTAACTTAGCATAAACTGATTTCATGCAATCCAACCAATATCAAGTTCAATACATTAGCTCTATTCAGAGCATCTGCGCAGAAGAGTGGGATGCATTAGTTGAAAATGACCACCCTTTTCTAAAACACGCTTTTCTGGCTGCTTTAGAAATTCATGATTGTTTGGAACCCTACGGTTGGTTAGCTCATCATATTGTGATTTTTGATTCTCAAAATCAGTTGTTGGCTGCCATGCCTTATTATGAAAAACACAATAACTATGGCGAATTTGTGTTTGATCAGGCATGGGAGCAAGCATGGAATCAAATAGGTTTGCCCTACTACCCCAAAATGGTGACCGCCACACCTTACACACCGGTCATGGGACCACGTTTTTTAATTAAGCCTAGTCTGACTGCTGCAGAGAAAAAGTCTCTTTTTAACCTGCTCTATCAATCTTTAACCGATTATTGCGAACAGCAGCAAATGAGTGGTAGCCATATTCTTTTTACGAGCTTAGAGCAGCAACAAACACTGGCTAAACAAAATGATATTCACCTTTATAAGCGCAGTGGCTTTCAGTTTCATTGGCAAAACCATCAATACCAAAACTTTGATGATTTTTTACAATCTTTAAAACCTAAAAAACGTAAAAACATCAGCCGTGAACGACGTTCCGTTGCCCAAGCAGGTATTCAATTTAGGATTCTAGATGGCCACCAAGCCACTGATTTAGATTGGGAAAATTTTGATTATTTTTATCAAAAGACCTTTGTCGAAAAGTGGAGCACGCCGACGATGAACTTGGCGTTTTTTAAAGCGTTAGGCAAAACCATGCCAGACAATATTGTTTTAGTGTTAGCCGACCTGAATAACGAATGCATTGCGGGTGCACTAATGTTTCGCTCACAAACCCACCTCTATGGACGCCACTGGGGCTGTGCTCAAGAAGTTAAAGACTTACATTTTGAGACCTGTTATTACCAAGGCATTGCGTACGCCATTGAGAATAATTTGCAGACTTTTGAACCCGGTGCAGGTGGAGAGCATAAGATTGCGCGTGGCTTTTTACCTATTCAAATAGATTCCTTCCACTGGCTTCCGCTCAACCCTTTTGGAGAAAACTTAGATCGTTTTATCGAGCAAGAATCATTAGCAGTAGAAAAATACATTCAAGACTGCTTAACCCACTCTCCCTACAAACAGACTCCGTGATTCACTGTAGCCAGGTAAACCAATAAACGTATTGAGAGCTTTGCACGAGTGGG
>JAASTL010000043.1 GCA_021767305.1 Piscirickettsiaceae bacterium
CCTTAACTTCCAGTCATGCCTAGAATTGACAGACTAGAAGACTTTCAGAATTTTATGTTAGTTATTAAGAGTCGACTACGTAGTGAGTTGGGCACTTTAATAATGCAACTGAACTAAATAATTCTCTGCAGGGCCTATTATTCCGAATTCGCTGGTAAAATGCTCTGTTAAAATACAGCCCAAGTAACTTGGTAATCAGCAGGTCAAAAGCCCAGGATTACCACCCTAGAATTTAATATCCAAAAGGAATTTTTCATGCAGTTCGTAGATGAAGCAGTCATTCAGGTAGAAGCCGGCCGTGGCGGAAATGGCGTGGTGAGTTTTCGCCGTGAAAAATACATTCCTTTTGGTGGCCCAAATGGCGGCGACGGCGGTGATGGCGGCAGCATCTATTTGGTGGCTGACCGTAACCTCAATACCCTGGTAGATTTCCGTTTTAGTAAAGTTTACAAGGCGCAAAACGGTCAAGGGGGTATGGGGCAACAAAAAACCGGTGCAGCGGGCGATGATTTAGTTATTCCTGTGCCAGTCGGCACCTCAATTTTTGATATTCATGCCGATGAATTGATGGGCGATCTCACCGAGCACGGGCAAAAAATTAAAGTCGCGGAAGGTGGGCGCCACGGTTTAGGTAATATCCACTTTAAAAGTAGTAAAAACCGTACCCCAAGACAGTGCACTCCGGGCGAGCCAGGAGAAGAACGCGAGTTGCGTTTAGAGCTTAAGTTATTAGCAGATGTTGGCTTGTTGGGTATGCCAAATGCCGGTAAATCTAGTTTGATTAGTGCGGTGTCCGCTGCTCGTCCTAAAGTGGCTAACTATCCGTTTACCACCTTATATCCAAATTTGGGGGTAGTGAGTATTTCGCCAGAAACCAGTTTTGTAATGGCCGATATTCCTGGCTTGATTGAAGGTGCCTCTGAAGGTGCCGGCCTAGGTATTCAATTTTTAAAGCATCTGTCTCGTACCGGTTTGCTGTTACATGTGGTCGATATCGCGCCGGATGATGAATCTGACCCAGTGGAAAATATTCTGACCATTCAAAAAGAGTTAGAAAAATACAGTGACGAGCTGGCGGGTAAAGATCGTTGGTTGGTGCTTAATAAAATTGATTTACTGCCAGAAGAGGAAGCTCGTGAAAAATGTGATGAAATCGTTGCCGCCATCGACTGGCAAGGTAAGGTTTATCATATTTCTGCGGCACAGCGCGCAGGCACGCAGTTGCTAATGAATGATATTGCTTATGCTCTAGAGCAAAATCGTTTGGCGGCGCAGGAAGAGGAAGAACCATTGCGTTCGGCGACTTCAGAAAGAGCAACTATTGAAGAAGATTTTGATTTTTAACATTCTTATCTATTGTGGAATAAACAATTCATGCAACGTTCAGAACTAAAAAATACCAAGCGCTGGGTAATCAAAATTGGCAGTGCTTTGCTTACCAATGATGGTCAAGGTTTGAATAGAGAAGCTTTGGCAGGTTGGGTGCAGCAGATGGTTGAGCTCAAGAAGCAGGGTGTTGAGGTCATTATTGTTTCTTCTGGTTCGGTGGCTGAGGGCATGAAGCGCATGGGGTGGTCATCCCGACCTAAACAACTGAACGAGTTGCAGGCAGCTGCGTCAGTGGGGCAGATGGGGTTAATTCAGGCGTATGAAAGCAAGTTTTCGCAATACGATATTCACACCGCGCAAATTTTAATGACGCACGATGACTTATCAAACCGTAAGCGTTACTTAAATGTAAAAGAAGCAATTGAAACGTTGCTTGAATATGGCGTAGTACCGATTATTAACGAGAACGATGCCGTGGTCACGGATGAAATTCGTTTTGGTGATAACGATACTTTAGCCGCTTTGACAGCAAATTTAATGTCTGCCGATGTGCTGGTTATTTTGACTGACCAGCAAGGTTTATACGACGATAATCCGCGTGAAAACCCAAAAGCGCAATTAATTAGCGAAGCGCAAGTGAGCCGTAAAGATATTGAAGCCATGGCAAGTCCAGAAGGTGGTGCCTTGGGTAAGGGTGGCATGTACACCAAAGTCATGGCGGCAAAACGTGCGGCGCGCTCGGGTACGGCAACTCTTATCGCCTCTGGACGGGCTGAGCAGATTTTGCCTAAACTTTTCAGTGGTGATCAAGTAGGCACTTTATTGGTTCCCGATATTGAACCTCTTCCAGCTAGGCAGCAGTGGCTAGCCGGTCATCTGCAAATTCGTGGCCGTTTGGTATTGGATCAGGGTGCGGTTAAAGTGCTACGCAATTCGGGTCGTAGTCTATTACCCATTGGTGTTAAGCAGGTGATTGGTGATTTTCAGCGCGGCGAAATGGTCGTCTGTGAAGATGAATCAGGCAACACTGTAGCGCGTGGCTTAATTAATTACTCTGCTGAAGAATCGGCCAAGATTATTGGTAAAGCGAGCCATCAAATAGAGGGTATTTTGGGCTTTATTCAAGATGAATCTCTAGTGCATCGCGATAATATGGTACTTTGCGACTAATTGCTCATTTATATTAAGCAAAAAAAGCTCTCATAAAATCTGGAGAAGGAGAGCCTTCTTCAGATTGCATTTCAAAAAAATCAAAAAAAATTTCTTTAGACACTTGAATCCACAAGAATCGTCCACATATTGTTGACACCACAAGAATGATGAATACAATTGTTAGCACTCTAAAGGCAAGAGTGCTAATTAATTGATTAGTGGACTCTTTTTAACCATTATTTTTGTTTACTAAACGCAATGAACACCTCGATTGAGGTGTTTGATTGAAACTTTTTTAGGAGAAATCGATGAACATTAAACCATTACAAGACCGCGTTGTAATTCGCCGCGTTGAAGAGAAGAAAGAGAGCGCAGGTGGAATTTTGCTTCCAGGTTCTGCTCAAGAAAAAGAGCATATCGGTGAAGTCGTTGCAGTGGGTCCAGGTAAGGCTTCTGATTCAGGTTCAATTATCGCTATGACAGTTTCTGTAGGCGACAAAGTTATGTTTGGTCAGTATTCAGGTCAAGAGGTTAAAGACGACAACGGTGAACCTCTCATGATCATGCGTGAAGACGACATCATTGCAATTATCGACTAATTGCCCACAGCATAAGTTGATTAGTTAGGTTTAACTTTGATAAGAATTTAAGAAACAAGGAATTGTAAAGATGGCAAAAGATGTGAAATTTGGTTTAGACGCTCGCGAGAAGATGGTTGATGGTATTAACATTCTTGCAGATGCAGTAAAAGTAACTTTAGGTCCAAAAGGGCGTAACGTTGTTTTAGAAAAATCATTTGGTGCGCCAACGGTAACTAAAGATGGTGTCTCTGTAGCTCGTGAAATTGAACTTGAAGATAAGTTCATGAACATGGGTGCGCAAATGGTTAAAGAAGTATCTTCTCAAACCAACGATGTAGCGGGTGACGGTACTACAACAGCAACCGTACTAGCGCAAGCAATTGTACGTGAAGGTATGAAATCAGTTGCAGCGGGTATGAACCCAATGGATCTAAACCGTGGTATTCATAAAGCGGTTGAAGCAGTGGTTGCAGAAATCAAGAACATGGCGGTTCCTTGTAACACGAGCGATGCTATCAAGCAAGTAGGAACTATCTCTGCTAACTCGGATGAAGCAGTGGGTGCCATGATTGCAGAAGCAATGGAAAAGGTCACTACTGAAGGTGTTATCACGGTTGAAGAGGGTTCTTCTCTAGATGATAACCTAGTTGTGGTTGAAGGGATGGAGTTTGACCGAGGTTACCTATCTCCGCATTTTGTAACTAATGCAGACAAAATGATTGCTGAACTTGAACAGCCATTTATCTTATTATTCGATAAGAAAATCTCTAGCATCCGTGACTTACTACCAACTCTAGAAGCGGTTTCAAAATCAGGTCGTCCGCTATTGATTATTGCAGAAGATGTAGATGGTGAAGCGTTAGCAACATTGGTAATCAACAATATGCGTGGTATCGTAAAAGTAGCTGCCGTTAAAGCTCCTGGTTTTGGTGAGCGTCGTAAAGCCATGTTGCAAGATATCGCAATCTTGACGGGTGCTACGCTAGTTTCTGAAGAAGTAGGTCTATCACTAGAAAGCGTAACTCTTGAAATGCTAGGTGAAACTAAATCAGCGGTTATTGGTAAAGATACTACTAAACTGATTGATGGTGCCGGTACTAAAGAAGATATCGATGCGCGTTGTGCACAAATTAAAGCACAAATCGAAACCACGACTTCAGACTACGATAAAGAAAAACTCAACGAGCGTTTAGCTAAACTAGCTGGTGGTGTTGCAGTAATCAACCTAGGTGCAGCAACTGAAGTTGAAATGCGTGAGAAGAAAGACCGTGTTGACGATGCTTTACACGCTACTCGTGCAGCGGTTGAAGAAGGTATTGTTGCCGGTGGTGGTGTTGCCTTGGTTCGCGCTTTATCAAAAGTTCAAGTTGAAGGTGATAACGACGATCAAAACGTAGGTATTCAAATTGCGCTACGTGCAATGCAAGAGCCAATGCGTCAAATTGCAGCTAACTGCGGTCTAGAAGGTTCTGTTATTGTAAACAAGGTAATGGAAGGTGAAGGTAACTTCGGTTTTGATGCACGCAATGAACAGTACGTAGATATGGTTGAATCGGGCATTATTGACCCTGCTAAAGTAACGCGTTCTGCATTACAAAACGCGGCTTCTGTTGCGGGTCTTGTATTAACAACTGGTGCGGCGATTGCAGACTTGCCTTCTGATAAAGGTGATACTATGACTTCGGCGGAAGCGATGCAAGGAATGCAAGGCATGATGTAATTTTGGTTTGAGAAGCCCGTTTTCACATCGTCTTCTGCGTTAAAAATTGGCTTCCGATGCTCATGTGCTTTATGCACACTCCGCTTCGGTTCCAATTTTCGCCTTGAATACAATGCAAAAACAAACTTCTCAATTCCAAAATTAAGTTCTTAAAAGGTCAGCTTGTGCTGGCCTTTTTGCTTTTTGACTTTTCAAATTTAAGCGATAACTGCGTTGAAGTTAACTTCCGGTACTCTTGGACTTAATGTCCACTCGGCTCGGGCTTCTGCTTCGCTCTAACTCCAGCATCCATGCAGTCGTGCGCGTTGGGTCATTTATCCGCCTTGAATAGCCAGCACTGCTGAAACCTTCAATTCCAAAATTAATCTAAAAAGGTCAGTTTATGCTGACCTTTTTTGTTGGTGGTATTTTGAATTTAAAGTTTGTACTCTATGTGAGTCTATCTTTTAGTTTTGGAAAGTTTATGTCTAATCATCCAGTGCTTTGGTCATATCGTCGTTGCCCTTATGCCATGCGTGCACGAATGGCGATTTATCTGTCGGGCAAACAAGTTGAACAACGTGAGATTGTGTTTTGGGAAAAACCTCAACCTATGCTCGAGGCATCCCCAAAAGGCACGGTTCCGGTATTGGTGTTACCTAGTGGTGAGGTGATTGATGAAAGTCGGGATATTATTAACTGGGCATTTGCTGATATGGATATTGCACTATTTTCTGCTTTAACCGACCAAACCTTATCTCAAAAGGTAAACAAGTGGATTGATCGCAATGATAATGACTTTAAACCCTGGCTGGATAAATATAAATATTCAGACCGTTTTCCAGAGCAACCCCCAGAGTTTTATCGTCAGCAAGGTGAAACCTTTTTAATTGAGATTGAAAAGGCGTTGGCTGCCAACTCGTTTTTATTAGCAAACGCAATGAGTTTGGCAGATATTGCCGTTTTTCCATTTATAAGACAGTTTGTGAATGTGGATAAAAATTGGTTTGAAGAAGCTCATTATCCAAAATTAAAACAGTGGTTAGCTTATATGTTAGAAAGCGATGCGTTTAAGATGGTGATGAAAAATAGACCCGTCTGGGAGCCTGTTCATCAGGCGTTATGGGTTCATGAACCTGATTTAGTGACCAAAGATCAATTTACTGCCAAAGCCTTAGCTCAATGAACTGCTATGAGCAAAAAAGCGGTTAAGGTCAATTTTTTGCTTATCTTCAATGAAATCAAATATATGCCGCAGCATTAAAAGCTAAAGATCATTTTTGCCGCTTAATTTTTATTACTTAAATTAATTTGTCTTTTTAGATATATTTTTTAGTTGGCGCAAGATTTTTACGTTGTGTTGTTTGGTGGATGCCATTGAGGGTTGTGCTTTGGATTTTATGCGTTCAAAAATAACATTTAATCTGTTTATGTTTGCGTTACTGATTACGCTCACGACTTTAATTGTCTTGCGTTACGAAAGCTTAATTAAACAGTTTGAAGGGTCGCAAACCGAGCTTATGCAGTTACAAGCCCAGCAAGCGGCGAGTTCCATTGATAGAGAAATTCATAATATTCGAGGGCTAATGTCGGCTATCAGCATTGACAATCTATGGCTGAGTGACTTTGCTGATTTTTCTAAAGAAACGATTATTCAAGAAGCCTTGGCAAATAAATTCAAACTCTATTTTCCTAAAATGATGTCCTATGTGGTGGCGGACAAAACCGGGCAGCGCATTGGTGGCGATAATGATTTTTTTATCGATCATGTATGCCAGTCGGATATTAATCACGTTGCTCAGATGTTTAAGCCTGAAACAGATTATTTTGAGTATCAGCCTTACATTCATCCTAAGCCCGATTTTTATCATTTTGACATGATGATGCCGGTTTACGCTAAAGGGCGAGAGCTTATCTTTTTTATGAGCTTTGATGCCGAGTGGCTGCGTAAGGCTTTAAGCA
>JAASTL010000044.1 GCA_021767305.1 Piscirickettsiaceae bacterium
CCAGGCGCTTCCATGACTAAGGAAGAGAAAATCCGTATTGCCAAGCAATTAGAAAAACTTAGAGTTGATGTAATTGAGGCAGGGTTTCCAGCGGCGAGTGAAGGTGATTTTGAATCGGTGCAAGCGGTCGCTTCGGTTGTCAAAGATAGTACTATCTGTGGACTCGCACGTGCGGTTGAGCGTGACATTGTGCGAGCCGGTGAAGCGATCAAACCTGCAAACTCTGGGCGTATCCATACTTTTATTGCCACCTCTCCTATTCACATGGAGAAAAAATTACGCATGACTCCCGATGAAGTGGTTGAGCGAGCAGTTTGGGCGGTAAAACGTGCACGTGACTTCACGGATAACGTTGAGTTTTCGCCAGAAGATGCTGGGCGTTCAGATTTAGACTTTTTGTGTCGTGTGATTGAAGCCGCGATTGATGCAGGTGCCACCACCATCAATATACCTGATACGGTGGGTTATAACATGCCACATCAATTTGGACAGTTGTTCCATAAATTATTGGAAAAAATTCCCAACTCCGACAAGGCGATTTTTTCCGCCCACTGTCATAACGATTTAGGCATGGCAGCTGCCAACTCTTTGGCTGCCGTGCGAAATGGTGCGCGACAAATCGAATGTACCATTAACGGACTCGGTGAGCGTGCCGGTAATACTGCTTTAGAAGAAGTGGTGATGGCGGTGAAAACGCGTCAGGATATCTTTAATGTTGATACACGTATCAATACGCGTGAGATAGTTGCGGCATCACGTTTGGTTTCCAATATCACTGGTTTTGCGGTGCAGCCCAACAAAGCTATTGTGGGGGCCAATGCCTTTGCGCATGAATCAGGCATTCACCAAGACGGTGTACTTAAACATCGTGAAACTTATGAGATTATGCGCGCTGAAGATGTGGGCTGGACCACCAATAAAATGGTGCTGGGTAAACACTCGGGGCGCAATGCATTCAAAACTCGTTTGGAAGAACTTGGTACTGTATTTGAAACTGAACAAGAGCTGAATGAAGCATTTGTTCGGTTTAAAGAGTTGGCTGACCGTAAACATGAAATCTACGATGAAGATTTGCAGTCATTGGTGACCGATAATAATACTCAACGTGTCGAGAATGAATCTTTCCGTTTGGTGTCATTAAAAGTGTCTACCGAAACCGGAGAAGATCCTCAGGCGGAAGTTACTTTATGGATGAATGGAGATGAAGCCAGTGCTTTGGCAACCGGTGGCGGAGTCGTTGATGCCACCTTTAAGGCTATCGAATCTTTAGTTGAATCGGGTGCCTCTTTACAGTTGTATTCAGTGAGTAATGTCACTAATGGCACGGATTCATTAGGTGAAACGGCAGTCAGATTGGAAAAAGCAGGACGTATTGTTAATGGTCAAGGTTCTGATTTGGATATAGTGACGTCATCTGCAAAAGCCTACATTAATGCCTTGAATAAGTTGTTATCCGATTCAACCAAAGAGCACCCTCAGGCTCCGGTATAGGCCGTTAAGGTGCAATTGTTATGGTGGGTAAAGTTAAGGCAGATGGTTAATTAAAGTGGCAAAGCTTAATCCGGAATTATTTGCGCAGCTCGGCGGTGTTAATTGGGTTGCTCGTGAAGGTTTTTTTATAGAACCTGTTAAGCAAGCTGTGTCTGAACAAGCTTCATCTGAAGCTAGTTTGATAAAGCCTGAAGAGCTTGAACCCAAAATGCCTGAATCTACGGTGCATGAGTCTGAAATGCTTAAGGCTTCTGCTGAACCAGAAAATACTGCTCCGGAAAACCTTGCTGTAGGCCTTTTTGTTGATAAGTCAGATGCTTATCCTACTGGTGTTGTGAAACAATCAGAAACGCCACAAACAGTTGAGCAAAATCATCTAAATGCACCTGCAGTCCAGCCTCTAGAAAATGGGGTTATTGTTTTAGGTTCCGGGTTGGATAATATCTGGCAAGATGAATCTCAAGCGGCTTGGCGTTTATGGCAAAACATTATGCAAGCATTTTCTTGGGACGAATCTCAGGTGGTGTTTTTCGATTTAGAACTGCTAGTTTCAGATGAAATGGTGGCTGCGACCATGGATGAAATCATCAACCTTGGCGTGGATTGGGTCATGACAATGGATTCCGAACATCCTATTAATGAACTGTTGATTGATGGGGTCCAGCTCATTGAGGTGCCTGACTTTGAATCGATGTTGTTTGACCCTTTCGCCAAACAGAGTTTTTATCGAGCTGTTATGGAACTGCCATCATTTAATTAAAGCCATCTTTAATCAAATACTTTCAAACAAATGTGTTGAAAACGCTTTATCAAAGTTAATTTTCTTCCCAATAGCAAAAATCCAATGAAAACAGCCAGTTTCAGTTTTGCCCAACCAATGGATGAATCTCATCTTTCTCAAGTGCATGATATTGAACAGGCGGCTTATGATTATCCTTGGTCATTGCAGGGTTTTGAACGCAGTTTAGATCAAGGTTTGAATTACGTTTTCTTTGGTGAAGAACATGAGCTACTTGGTTACTGTTGTATTTTGCCCGTGCTCGATGAGGCGCATATTTTAAACCTGTGTATCTCACCCAAATACCAAAAGCAGGGGCTTGCTACTCAAGCGTTGCAATTGGTATTAAATAAATTAAAAGAAGCTGATTTTACCATTGCCATGTTAGAGGTGAGAGAATCCAATCAGCCGGCAATAAAGCTTTATCAAGCGTTTGGTTTTGGTAAAGATGGGGTGAGAAAAGGCTATTATCGCGCTCGAGTGTGGAGTGAAGAACAAGGTGAGTTGGTTGACGGCAAGGAAGATGCCATCTTGATGTCGAAGTCTCTGGTTGAAGTCTCCGACTTAGAATAGAGTTTTTAGAGACATTTGCTTCATGTGAATTTGCTTCATGTGAATTTGCTTCATGTGAATGTAACTGGTTTTCACATGAAGCTGCTTGTAATAAAGCCTTTAGTTTCTTAAATCTTTAGGAATGGTTTTGCCAATGACTTGTGCCATCTCTTTATAAAGCTTGGGATTGGTGGCCATAATATTTCCACTTTTTAAGAAGTCACTACCACCCTGGAAGTCGGTGGCTAAACCGCCCGCTTCTTTTACAATTAAAGCACCAGCGGCAATATCCCAAGGCTTTAGATTCATCTCCCAAAAACCATCCACCCGTCCGCAAGCCACATAGGCTAAATCCAGTGCCGCAGAGCCTGGACGACGAATGCCAGCCGTTGAAGTCATAAAGGCTTTAAAGCTCTCCAAGTAGGCATCTAAATAACTGAAATCATGATACGGAAAACCGGTCGCTAGCAGGGCGTTGTCTAGCGTTTTTTGTTCACTGACACGGATACGATGGTTGTTAATGGCCGCGCCTTGACCTCGGCTGGCGGTAAACATCTCATCGCGTGTAGGGTCGTAAATCGCCGCATGCTCTAACTTTCCTTTAACTTCCACGGCAATGGAAACGCAAAATTGCGGAAATTGATGCAAAAAGTTAGTGGTACCGTCAAGTGGGTCAATAATCCAACGAGTATCACTCGCCTTATCATTAGAACTTGCTGAGCCGCTTTCTTCAGCGAGGATTTCATGATCAGGGTAGTATTTTAGTATGGTTTGAATAATGGTGTTTTCAGCATCTTTATCCACTTCACTCACATAATCGTTTTTACCTTTATGCTCAACATTAAGTTGATCGATATGTTCCATGTGGTTAAGAATGCGTTCACCAGCTTTGCGAGCGGCTTGAGTAGCGATGTTAAGTAAAGCGTGCATGAAGTGTCCTTGCTAATTCTGAATATGCGGGGTGTTTAATTGGCCTAGAGAGGTTAGAATACGGCTCTAAATTAAAAGCAGATTATACCTGATTTATAACGGATAGAATTCATGATAGAAGATTACCGACTTGATCCTAATTTGGCCAAGATAAGAATTGTCCTTGTTGAGACCTCTCACCCTGGAAATATTGGCGGAATTGCACGTGCCATGAAAAATATGGGGTTAAGTCAGCTGGTTCTGGTCAACCCAAGAGAGTATCCAAGCCAAATTGCCTCTGCTAGAGCCTCAAGTGCGGCGGATGTGTTGGATAATGCTCGCGTGGTTTCAAGTCTGGATGAGGCATTAGTGGGTGCTAAATTAGTGGTAGGTGCGAGTGCCCGACTAAGAAAAGTTTCTTGGCCGCAATTAGATGTTCGTGAGACTGCCAAGCTGGCTTTAGAGGTAGCAGAAGAGTGTGAAGTGGCTTTGGTATTTGGGCGTGAAGACTCTGGCCTGAGTAATAGTGAATTAGATAAGTGTCATTATTTAGCACATATACCGTCTAACCCGACCTATAGCTCATTGAATATTGGTGCCGCGGTGCAGGTGTTTGCTTATGAATGTTTAATGGCAACACAAATTAAATCGGTGCATCAAAAAGGCTACCAGTCCAAGTTGGCCACGACGGACCAGCTAGAAGGGTTTTATGATCACCTGTATCAAGCTCTGCAAGATATTGAGTTTCTTGATCCTGCTAAAAACGCACGTTTTATGCGCAGAATGCGTCGATTATTTAATAGATCACAGTTAGATGTTAAAGAAATTGATATTCTAAGAGGGATTTTAACTTCGGCGCAACGAAAAGCGGAAGAAGCTAATATGCAAACTCAGCAAGAAGCTACTAAACAAAAAGATTAAGCAAAAAAAAGACTAAGCTATACATAATAAAATTACATACGATTAAACGAGTTTTCGAGAGAAGGGTTATGTTTAAAAGAATTAGATCAGACATAAATTGTGTGTTTGATCGAGATCCCGCAGCGCGAAATAAATTTGAAGTCCTCACTACTTATCCGGGGTTGCACGCCATTTTGTTTTATCGTTTGGCGCACTGGTTATGGAATCATAAGTTGAAATGGTTGTCGCGCTTTATTTCTGGTGTGGCGCGCTGGTTTACCGGGATTGAAATTCATCCGGCCGCTAAAATCGGTGAACGTTTTTTTATTGACCACGGAATGGGCGTGGTGATTGGGGAAACGGCTGAAATTGGTGATGATTGTACGCTCTATCATGGCGTCACTTTGGGCGGCACATCGTGGCAAAAAGGAAAGCGCCATCCGACTCTTGGTAAAGGCGTGGTAGTGGGTGCCGGAGCCAAGGTGTTGGGGCCTATTGAAATCGGTGATAATGCTCGCATCGGCTCTAATGCGGTAGTGATTAAGCCTGTTGGCGAAGGGGATACTGTGGTCGGTATTCCAGGGCGAAGCGTGAAATCCAATAGTGACGATAAGGCAGTTAAGCGCGCCAAAATGGCGGAAAAAATTGGCTTTGATGCCTACGGGGTGAGCGAAGAAATGCCGGATCCGGTAGAAAAAGCAATTTATAGCTTGCTTGACCATATTCAGGTGCAAGATGAGAAACTCGAAAAAATGGCAAAAACGTTGACGAAATTGGGCGGAGAGTCAATCGATATGCATATGCCAGATTTAGATGACGCCATTCTAGAACCTGAAGATCCGCAGCAGGCCGCTCACTTAAAGAAAAAGTGACTGGCTTGGTCAGAGCTTGTCAAAAGCATAAAGTCATAAACTCTCCAGTTTCATTGTAAGGTCAATTCTTGAGTTGTTTACTAGGTTATTGTAGAATTCAGTAATCCAAAAATGATCAAGGTTGATTTATGAAACTGACCTCAAAAGGCCGTTATGCTGTTACCGCAATGATTGATATTGCACTTAACCAAGATAAAGGCGCAATTACACTCTCATTAATTTCTGAAAGGCAGGGCATTTCGCTGTCTTATTTAGAGCAGCTTTTTGCCAAGCTCAAAAAATCAAAGTTAGTCTCAAGTGCTCGCGGACCCGGAGGCGGTTATCGTTTGAATAGACCGGCGAGTGATATCTCTATTAGTGAGATTATTCGAGCGGTGGATGAAAGTGTTGATGCCCGTAAGTGTGGCGGTAAGGCCAATTGTCAGGGAGGCGATGAATGTTTATCGCATGAACTTTGGTCTGATTTAAGTGCTACGATTGACTCATTTTTGAAAAGCATTACACTGCAAGATGTGGTTAATAGAAAACAGTCGAACGTGAAAGAAATACACTTCGGCTAAGCTTAGTTTTGAAAGCCTTTAAAGGCAAGAGTAGGAAGTTATTATGGCAGTCACCTTAACCGAATCTGCATCACAAAGAGTTAAAGATATGATTGAAAAGCGCGGCCACGGTATTGGTTTGCGTGTGGCAACCAAAGTCAGTGGATGTGCTGGTTTTGCTTATGTAGTAGATTATGCAGATGAAATTAAAGACGATGATTTAGTGTTTGAAAGCTTTGATACTAAAGTTGTTGTTGATCCAAAAAGCCTAGAAAATATTGATGGCATGGAAATCGACTACGTCAGAGAAAGTTTATTGAATGAAGGCTTTGATTTTAAAAACCCTAAAGTCAAAGATAGTTGTGGGTGTGGAGAGTCTTTTACGGTTTAGATTTAATTCCAACCAACCAAAAAATAATCAAGCTCACTCACATTAATTGAACCCCGGCAAACTTGTCGGGGTTTTGTTTTTCAGCATCATGATAATGTTCGCTAATTCATGGGGGCTAAACTTAGTCGACTAATTATGCATAAACCGCTATTAGTTGTTAAAATATCTCAACTCAAAAATTAACAGGTTTTTCGCATGCAAAAGACACTCTCAATTATCAAGCCGGACGCGGTCAGAAGAAATCTTATCGGGCAGATTTTACAACGCTTTGAAGACAATGATCTAC
>JAASTL010000045.1 GCA_021767305.1 Piscirickettsiaceae bacterium
CAAGCTAGATGATCTGGCTACTCAGCGCGAACAGCTCATGAATCGACTGGATAGTGACATGATCTCTGAGGATGAAAGAACATCCTTGATTGATCAGATTAATGGCATAAACGGCCAAATGGAAAACATGTTGTACAAGAGTGACAACGCTAGTGGAACGATGCAGCTAAAGCCAGAGGCAATTGATTCTATTGTTGACAAGCTGAATGGTAGTGACGATGCTGGCAAAAAGGCTGGTTTAGATCAGATTAGATCTGTTTATGGTGATGATGCGGTTAAGGCGATTGAAGCTAAGCTTGGTGCGCCTGCTGCTGGTGAATCCGTTAATAAAAATAAGCAGACCACCACAACTCAAAATGCCAAGCTTGTAAATCAAGAGGGTGCCGGGGTGCTGTCTACACAAGAGCTGCAGCCGCACCAACGTGTTATTCAGCCAGAAAATGACGGCAAGCGAGGCATACTGTCTGATATTTTTGCGCCTAATCCAAATGATCCTCGATTAGAGAAAGACAAGGCGAGCAAACAGAAATTCGAATCTGATGTTGCCGTTGGTCGCTTTATGACTAAATATGCCGATGGCAAACGGACACCCTCATATACAGAAGTCGCCCAAGTTCTTCCTTTTGTGAATGATGTTTCGCCAGAAGAACGACAAATCATACTAAGCTTCGCTGCACAGTACGGAATCAAACAATAATAACAGGTAACGTATGTCCTTATTTACTGAAGAAGAACTCTTATCCTTTGGTCAACCTGCGCCAAGAGAGCCTATTGGCTACCGGTTAAATCAATATTCTGAGCCAGAGCAGGCAGAAGAGGAAGGTTTAACCTGGGGCGATCACGGCAGAACCTTAATGATGGGTGGTGCCAGTGTTGCCGAGGGTGCGGGTTATATTGCCAAGAAGTTAGGCTTTGAAGATTCCGGTCAGTTTATACAAGACTTGGGCAGTCGTGCCGTTGAGTTTTGGGCGGAAGGATTAAGCGACCATGCCAAACAAGAAATGGCTAAGCAATTCATTCAGCGTAATGAGATTGGCGAATATGAATTAGGTGACGCTTCTTGGGATACCGTTAAACTGTCTATTGGTCAAAGTGCTTTGGGTACAATGGCTGGTATGGGAGTCGGTGGCGCCTTTACAAAAGGGTTAAGCCTGGTCCCTAAATTGCCGAAAGTGGCAGCGGGTATGCTTGGTTATGGTGCAGGTGAAGCGCTGGTTGCTTCTGGCTCATCTGGTGCGAATGTTGAGCGTCAAGTGCAATCTATGACGCATGATCAGCTAATGGAGCATCCTGAATATCAGGCCGCTTTTGCTGAATTGGGTGATGAACAAGCTGCGAAAGATTTAATTGTGGATGCGGCTAGTGAAGATGCAGCCGCATTAACTGCGTTATCTACCTTCTTCCTGTCTGCGCCTTTTGGTGGTTTGATGGGCAAGGTATTTGATGGCGTGCCATTGGCAACGACTCGGGCTCGTTCCATTGCTACGGGTGCAGCGGGTGAGGCTGGCCAAGAGTTTTTGCAAAGTGGTGCCGAGGCATTATCGCAGAATTACGCATTAAGAGAACATGCCGACCCTAACCAAGATATGATGCACGATGTCTTGAATAATGCAGTGGGTGGTGCTGCGGCAGGTGGTATCTTGGGTGGCGCCTTTGGTACGGTTTCACCATTAGAGCAAGTGGCCGATGCGCAAAGAGATGCAGAGGACCAAGGCGGTGATGCGCTAGACCAAGCAGTCGCTGGCGCTTCAGGTTTGCAAGATGCTGTACAAACTATCAAGCCGACATTAAAAGAGCGTGCAGCCGCTAAGGTAGCGGTTAATCAGTTTGCAGAGCAAAGAAGCTGGCAGCGTAAGATTGATGAGTTGGCGGATAATCCGTTAGTGCCTGGACAATCACAGCCAAACTTCAATGTCGACATGCGTTCTATCCAAGACATTATGAATGACGTTAAGAGCACGCCTGAATTTGTGCAGCGTTATTCTAAGATGATGTCTGAGCAGGATTTAAAAAACAAATCACAGTTGCCGCCTGGATTACCTCAACCGCCAATGTACGGTGAAGGTAAGAGGTTTAACCCTAATGGCTTGGATGGTATGCCATCCAAAGTGGGCATGACTGATACGGGCGCCAAAGAAGCGAACGCACAGTTTGCCCAAGAGCTAAGTGACCGCACTGGTCGCCAGTTTGCAGCGAAGGCAAAACAAGAGCGTGTTGCTAATCTTCCTGAGAATTTACCTGATGAGCGGCTAACTAAGCCAGCTTACCGGGAATCACTAGAGCAGTTCACGCAATCTGAGCAGACAAAGAAAGTTAATCCTCGTGGTCCAGTGGACACAAAAGTAGACGACCTGTTAACAGCGATTGCCAAGAATGGCGGTATCAACCGCACAGAGCTAGAGCAAGACGGCTTTGATATTGCCGACATGAAAGGTAAGCGTGTTGGTATTAAGCCTGTATTCCGTCAGAAGGGGCGCTCTGTAGACGATATGGCCGAGGCATTAGTGCAGGATGGCTACCTGAATGAACGCAATGTTGATGAGCTAAAAGAAAAGATCCGTTCTGCGTTGTCTGGTGAAACAGTAATGGCGCGTGATGCGGCCTTAGATGATCTGGCTAATGAATTTGCTGATGAGTATTACACTGGCAATGATACTGTTGCTTTAAAAGATGGCTCCTTTGAAGAGTCGCCGCAAGTGGTTAGGCAGGCAATAAATAAAGCATTGCAAGGTCAAAAGCTTGGCGATAGAGAGTTGCGTATTGTTTCCAGTGCGCTTGATATGGTGGAAGGCGGACGGTCTCAAAAAGTCCCTCAAGCATTGGAGCAAAGAAAGTCTGCGAGTCAAAGGCGTGTAGCCAGAAAAGCTTTACATGAAGCAATTTTGGAGGACAACAAGCGGACAAATGCGTTTTTAAATGAGCAAAAAGAAATTCCAGAACCTGATTATCAAGAAATTGATAACACTGAATTTGACGAAACACTCAACCTGGCGGAAGATGAAAGGGTAATTGTAGAGGCGTTATTGGATGCCGATAGGGCGGGTATTCCTGCTGCGGTAACGAATGAACTAGCGTTGCGTCATGATGACGACAAGTCGTTAGCCTCTGCTATCTATTCCTTAATCAGAAAGCAGGCGACCAATGGACAACAGCAAGGTAATACCAATGAGCAAGTTGCAGAAGTTGCGGAAGCAGAAACGGAGACAAGCGATACTCAAGGAAGCGGAAAGGTTGAAGGAGAAGCAGAGAGCGGGAACGCTGAAGGCGACACTTCACAAGTGGGCGGATCTGGACAAGGACGAGTAGATTGGACTGCAGAACAGCCGAAAACCGGACAATTGCCGGACGACTTCAATACAGAGTACAGCCTGCCTAAACAGGAAGAAAAAGCCGATAGTAAAGCGGATCGGTCGCCAGGG
This sequence comes from Piscirickettsiaceae bacterium, assembly GCA_021767305.1. Next base: position 3,420 of record JAASTL010000045.1, read on the forward strand.
AAGAAAAAAGGCGATGACTACGAGGGCAAAGAGGCCGCTAGTAAAGAAACTGGCTCACCTGCTAATGAGCAGGAAGAGGTGGGCGCTTCACCGTCGCTCGATAATAACGGTCCACTCCAATTTTCTAAAGAGGGCGTAACAGTATCAGTACCAAAGATTGACCAAGAGTTAATTGATAGTTACAACCGCACTACGCATATAGGCAAAGGTCGTGATTTTAACGCTGAATTAAAATCAATGGCTGAAAACCTTATTGATAATCTTGCCAATAAAAAACACACCATTGATACCAAGGCGCAAAAAGATAAAGCAGGCGAACTAATCTCTGAGTATTTAGAAGACTACGCAGACTTTATGCGTTGGGATGCGAGGCAGGCTGCGAATAATCCATCATGGATTGTTACTGGTCGTGGTAATCGCAATATGACCAAGTACAACGAAAAGGCGCAGAAATACGGTGATCAATCGCGAGATCGATTTAAGCGTTTAGAGGAACAAGAGAAGCGTATTCCTAAAAAGCTTTACGATATGCGGCCTGATTCAGTTAAGCAGGAACAACAAATAACTGGCGATCTAAAAGAAGTTGCCACAATGGTTGGCTATATTCTCGGTGATCTGCAAGCGGGTAAAAGCGCGTTAGTTAAAGAAACAAGAAAGTGGGCGTCACCCAAAGCGCATAAGTTTTTGCAAAAGTCTTACGAAGCAGACCCAGAGCGCACAAGAGAATTGCTAGATAAATTTAATGATAAAACGTCTGAGTATGGCGGCTTGTCTGGTGTATTTGGCCCTCGATCAAAAGCGGCAAGATTATCAAAAGAAATATTGGGCTCTGCGACTGCTGATACAGACTACAAGCAACAGTCAATTGAAAAGGCAAAAACTTGGTCGCTTGGTTTAGTTGACAAGTTAAAAACCGGAAACCCAAAAGTTGACACGAACGAAAACGGTATTAATGAAACTATCTGGGACGATCACATAAGAATCCCTAATTGGGTGAATTTTGAATCCCTAGCGAAAGCGGCAGACCATAATTCTGGCAGCTCCCAAAGTAATACACATGTTTTTGAGATTGAAAATACAGATGCTGTTTTTAAAAGCCTGACTATTAAGCGTGGCGCTACTAAATCTAAAGCATATGACGCTATTGTTAGTTATGCGGAAGTTATTGAAACTGAGAATAATGTTAAGGAATCTGATCAGCCAAAAGAGGAAGTAAGTGCTGAAACAGTAACGGCTTCGCCAGAAAAGGAAGGCGCAGAGGCGGAGCCAGACCCTAAAGAAAATTCTGTTTCTGATGAAATTAATCAACTTGAAGCGGATATATTCGAAGCAAAAGAAAGTGCGGTTAAGTGGAATAGACTGAACATTGAGGACCGTATTGGCCAGCTTGTCGACAAGGTAAGAGCGAAGGATGGCAACTGGTACAAGGTAATGAAAAAACTTGAAAGCCAGTTTTCCGAAGATTTAAAGGAAGGTATTGCCGAGGCTAAAAGGGCGTTAGGTGTCAAAAGTGACCAAGCAGACCCTAAAGAGGTACGATCAGACCCAGAAAGTGACCAAGCAACGCCCAAAAGTGACCAAGTTGCCAAAGATAGTGACCAAGCTAAGACCTACATTCAACAGTTTGACGCTCTTTGGGATAGGCTGGATCAAGCCGACAAATCGTTAACTGTTGCTGATGTTAAATCGTTCTTTAATTCATTGCGTGAAAATGAGGCGGAAGTTTTAGCCGAACTTGGCAAAATGACCAAGGCGCAATTGAAAGGTTATTACCGTGGATACCATGATAGCTCAATGAAAAAAGCGCAGATGGTAAGCGCGGTTTATGAAGATTTGGCTACGTCTTTCGGATTCCTGACCACACAGAGCAGTGTTATGTCTTTGGGTGGCATGGGTCGTAAGTCTCGACTAGATAGTGTTGCCCAAAAACTGGATAACCTGACTGACGAACAATTACAGGAAAATATTGCCGCCAGAAAAGCTAAGCGTGATGAGCGTATGGCGGAGTATAAAAAGAAAATCGACGGTGTTAAGAACCCTGAAACGCTAGAAGATTTCCGTAATGCTGTCCGTTTGGGTGAGTCTGAAAACTTCACGCCGGAGCAATGGGCAACCTATGACCGTTTACATGCTGATGAGAAGTTAGAAGCACAGCAAGCCAAAGCCACTAAAACCGTTGAATCTGTCGATGGCGACATTTCTTACAGCACTCACGAAACAACACATTCCAGAAAAGGGCATGATCTATTTATAGTAAGCCTGGATAACCGAGTCGAGAAGGATGTTTATACAGAACTAAACACCAAGGCCAAGCAATTAGGTGGCTATTATTCCAGTTACAACAAGCAGGGCGCTATTCCTGGGTTTCAATTCAAGACTGAAGAGAGTCGTGCAGACTTCTTGAAAGTGCTTCAGGGTGAATCTGTCGAGAAGACTAAGCAAGCGAAGGACAAAACCGAATCTTTAGAGGGTTTGGCAGATCGTGTTGAAGAAAAAGCGAACGATGTTCTCAATGCAGACAGGAAAACCAATACTGCGAAAAGAGCGAGAGAAGCAGGTTATGCTATCGAGAACGCACAAAATGAATTGAATCGTGCCGCAAGGCTTCGCAAAATTGCTGAGGCAATAAAAGAGGGTAAGGCAAAGTATCTTGGCAAGGTAGCGCATGGCACCGATGAAGAGCTATTACAGTCATTGTGGAAGAACTTGATTTGGAATGCCCGAAATAAAGATGATGGCAAAGCGTTAACCAGCTATAAGAATAATGCGCTACGGCCTGAGTGGAATGATGATGTTACGCCAGAGCAGATGGTAAGGTTTGCGGAGTACCCACTTTCCAGAATGCGCAAAGATTCAGTCATTGGTATTGCCAAGGAAATGAACCAGACAAAAGGTTATCGTCAGGCTGGCATGAAGCTGATGAAAGATGCTAATGCCTCTAAGGATGATAAGTTTTACCTTGCCAATCATAAATGGTTCGATAAGTTCAGGGAGTTTGTAAAAGCGCACGAATCAAATTCCTTTGTTGCTGACTACGCCAAAAACTACTTTAGATTGCAGCGTATGGGCATTGAAACATTGCCGATGCTGCGTGCCGCTTTGCTTGAATATAACGGTATTGTGTCTGATGTTAAGGTTAAAGCAAAGAGCAAGGTATCTGAGCAGTTAAAGTATTCAAACCTTCAAGGCAAGTACAAAGAAAATGACTTCTTTAACACGACTGCTGGACCAGCTAAACAAGCCGTTGAACTGGCCGAACTGGAAGAAGGTATGAC
>JAASTL010000046.1 GCA_021767305.1 Piscirickettsiaceae bacterium
CTAAAGAGTTCTAACAGGAGGGCACTTGGATCATTTTGGTCAATAAGATGAACACGCTTAACGTGGTAATTGGCTTTTGCAACTTGATCGAGTAATTGAAACTGTTCATTGTTGGCTGCATTTTTCAGTAAAACTTCCAGTTTAGGTAAACTTAACTGTTTGGGTAGATTATGCAGCTGCTCAGGAGAGGCATAAATCATGAGTTTATCTGCTTTAATCGCACTCGCCAATTCACAAGCTTGTTCCAAGGTATTGAGGTTAAACACTTCTCCAGTGACTGAATAGGCAATTGGAGTTAACAGGGCGACTTGCCCGGCATCTAAACAAGTTGAAATAGCTTGATAATGAATTTTGCGAAGCTTCCCGGTATGTTGAAAATCAACACCATCTATTACACCCTTTGGCTGGGCAACGACCCAGTTACCCGAAACCACAATAGGTAAATTTGATTGCTGGAAATTAGCTTGGCTGAAGATTGCTTCTATTTTGCTTCGCAACATGCCGATAGTTTGTTGAAAAACCGGAATCTGTTCACTGCTGGTTATACGGAATTGTTGATGAAATTCAGCGCTAAAGCCAGCCTCTGAAAAAGCTTTATCCAGTTGTGTATTCGCACCCATGGCCAAGACAATCTTAAGTCCAAGATTGTGGAGCAAACCAATATCTTGAGAGAGTTGCTGCAACGCATTCTCAGATTCGGAAAAGTGCCCCGGAATATAGATCACACACGTCTTACCCCGATGCTGCTCAATATAACGTGAGGACTGTCTTAAAGTATTAATAAAATCTAATTCAGATTGGTTCATGAATGTGCGAAAATACCCAATTAATTTTAATGTAAGTTTTTGCTAAGTATAACAGTCTCAAGGTCAAAGTCTAAGCGGCTTTCGATGTGTTTGTAAACGACATATCTTACGCTGGCCTTAAAAGGAGTTTTAAATGCCTCAATATCGTTCCAAAACCAGTACTCATGGTCGTAATATGGCAGGTGCCAGAGCTTTGTGGCGCGCAACGGGGATGCAAACGGAAGATTTTGGTAAGCCTATTATTGCGATTGCCAACTCTTTTACTCAGTTTGTACCAGGCCACGTTCACCTTAAAGATTTAGGTCAGATGGTGGCGCGAGTGATTGAAGAATCAGGCGGAGTGGCTAAAGAGTTCAATACGATTGCGGTTGATGATGGAATTGCCATGGGGCATGACGGAATGCTTTATTCACTGCCTTCAAGAGACCTGATTGCTGATTCTGTAGAGTACATGTGTAATGCGCACTGTGCCGATGCCTTAGTGTGTATTTCTAACTGTGACAAAATCACTCCTGGAATGATGATGGCTGCCATGCGTTTGAATATTCCAACCATCTTTGTAACCGGTGGGCCGATGGAATCGGGTAAAACCGTATTAGGTGGTGAGGGCATTAAGTTAGACTTAGTTGATGCCATGGTCATGGCAGCAGATGATTCATGTTCGGATAGCGATGTGGACGAAGTGGAACGCTCAGCATGTCCAACTTGTGGGTCATGTTCAGGTATGTTTACGGCAAACTCAATGAACTGTTTAGCAGAAGCGCTAGGTATGGCATTGCCGGGTAATGGAACTACTCTGGCTACCCACGCTGATCGTAAAAACTTATTCATTGAAGCAGGTCGACGTATTGTTGAGATTGCTAAACAATATTATGAAAAGGATGATGAGTCAGTATTACCGCGTTCTATTGCTACTTACGAAGCTTTCCAAAATGCGATGGCATTAGATGTGGCGATGGGTGGTTCAACCAACACGGTTTTACACTTGTTGGCTATTGCGCATGAAGCCCATGTTGAGTTTACCATGCAAGATATGGATGAGATTTCTCGTCGTATCCCTTGTTTGGTTAAGGTGGCACCAAACTCAAAAATTTACCATATGGAAGATGTGCATCGTGCCGGTGGTATTATGCGTATCTTAGGTGAACTTGATCGCGGTGGTTTAATTAACCGTGATGTGCATACAGTGCATGCTTCTAGTATGGGCGCTGCTTTGGACTTGTGGGATATCTCTCGTACTGAAGACCCTGCGGTTGAGAAATTCTTTAAAGCGGCTCCGGGTAATATTCGTACAACAGAAGCATTTAGCCAAGATAAACGTTGGAAAGATCTTGATGTAGATGATGAGAATGGTTGTATTCGTTCACTTGAGCATGCTTATACACAAGATGGTGGTCTTGCTGTATTACGCGGTAACATTGCGTTAGATGGGTGTATTGTCAAGACTGCTGGTGTTGATGAATCAATCTTCAACTTCACTGGTAAAGCTCGCATCTATGAGAGCCAAGATGCAGCAGTTGCAGCAATTTTAGGTGATGAAATTAAGGCTGGTGATGTGGTCTTGATTCGTTATGAAGGGCCAAAAGGTGGACCAGGCATGCAAGAGATGTTGTATCCAACCAGTTATCTCAAATCTAAAGGCTTAGGTAAAGACTGTGCTTTATTAACGGATGGCCGTTTTTCTGGTGGTACATCAGGTCTATCAATTGGACATGCATCACCTGAAGCAGCAGAAGGCGGAAATATCGGTTTGGTTGAAGAAGGTGATATTATCGAAATTGATATCCCTAACCGAACTATCAATGCCAAAGTGTCTGATGAAGAGTTTGAGAAGCGCCGTGAAGCGATGGAAGCCAAAGGGGCTGCTCATGCATGGAAGCCAGCGCTACCTCGTGAGCGACGTGTCACGGCGGCTCTACGTGCTTATAGTGCCATGACAACCAGTGCTGCGTTTGGTGCAGTTCGAAATGTTGATCAAATTGAAGCTAAATAATACCGAACGGAGATAATTTTATGTTTGCAGATCGATTAACTCAGGAACAGCGTGAAGTCGTCTTTGATTTAGCTGCTAACCTTGCTGCTGCTGATAATGATATTTCAGAAGAAGAGGTGACATACTTAAAAGATTTCTGTTCCGCTTATGGAATAGAATTCGACTTAGATAAGGCGGATATTAAAATTGATGATTTAATCGCTAAATTGGATAGTAAAAGTTCTCGCGTTATCACCCTTCAAGAGCTTATAAAGCTCTCTTATAAAGATGGACATTTTGGTAAAGAAGAGCAGGATAAGGTGTTCTTAATTGCGCAAAAAATGGGCTTGAATGATGCTGAGCTTATGATTCGTATTGAAAAGTGGGTAAGACAAGGCTTTGATTGGATCTATGAGGGTGAGCAAATGTTAGTTGATGACTAAATAACCACTTGCTATCACACCTAATAAAATACCGGCTTCTATGCCGGTTTTTTTATATTTACAGTTTAATAAATACCAAGAATAAAATTGAATTTTGACATCAGCATTGTTTGCATAATGTCTAATACATAGTTAAGAAGGGCTCAGTTTATTGGGTGGTTCTTTAAATAAATAAGTGTTCGAATTGTGCTGGAGAAAGTGGAAATTATTTTAGAGTTAAGAAGTAGTTAGGATAAGTTAGTTTCTTTAGGCAATAAAAAACCCGGCAGAGCCGGGTCCTTTAAATCAACCACCAAAATTACTCACGGTAACCTGGACCATTGATTTCCAAGCCGTTTGATACATAAGCTTGGAAGAACTCTAGGTTACGATATTCTTCACCCTGAGTTTTCATAGGTTTTGCACGCATGTTTTTGTTACAACCATCATAACGACGGTGAAGCGTACCAAGTGCTTGCCATTTAGCACGGAACACAGGGAAGTGTGTTGTGTGACCTAAGTTTGGAGACAAGATATTTGAACGTGCTTTACGACCAGAGTTGTATGTGTGACATTTCGCACAAGACAAACCTAGCTGTCCACGAGGTTCTAGGTAAAATGCACGACCAGCTTCATACGCTTTACGAGCACCTTCGCTTTCAATCTTAACATTGATAGCTTGACCGCGAGAGTTGTATGCAAGGTATGCACTGATTTGTGCCAAAGTACCTTTTTTCCACTTTAGAGGCTCAAGCTTAGCGTCAGTACGACACTTGTTGATAGCACCTTCAAGAGTAACTACTTGCTGTGAAGCTTCATCAAAGTAAGGGTATTTAACACGAATCTTAGAAACGTCTGAACCGAAACAGTTTTCATAAACAGCTAAATCTTTGTTATAAGCTGCTTCACCTGCATCGATTGCATCTAAATATGGAGGGAATTCTTCTGCTGCTTCCCATTGAGCAAATTTATCGGCGTCATAGATATATGCACCGTTGATATATTCTTCTGGAGCAATGTTAGGGCTTTTTGCTTTGAAGAAATCAACAATTTGTTGACGATCCGTCTCAGGATCTACAGCCAATGCCGTGTTTGAAGCGGCACCTACTGTCACACCTAGAGATAGGGCGATTAGTAGTGACTTTTTCATTCTTAATCCTCCGTCCGAGAGCTTTATTATTATATTTATATATTTATTTGAAACGCCCGATTGCTCGGGCGTTGTCAGGAAAGTCTATTACTTAAGTTTAATAGACTGAGTTCCTTTTGCACCAGTGTTGTCAGTTAGAGAAACTGTAACTTCATCACCAGAGTTAGCGTTAACTTTAACCGCCATGTATGGGTTTGCAGAAACAGCACCAGACCACTGAGCATCAACCGCTTTAGTTCCGTTTACAGAAACTTCTACAACGTCGATGTACTTAGCTGGATATGGCTTACCAGTTTTCTTGTTCATACGAACACCAGATTCCATTGGGTGCTTGATTAGGGCTTTAACTTCAGCTACGCCACCTTTTGATTTTCCACGCATTCTGATTTTGATTGACATGTTATTATCCTTTTAAATTTAATATTTGTTGTTATGAAATTAAGTAATTTCAGTGGGGATTAACCACCACAACCACCGATTGTTACTTTAACTTCTTGCTCAGCTTTCATTAGCTTACCGCCAGCTTTAACAACAGCAATAACATTCATAGTTTCACCCATTTTGATACGAGTAGAAACATAACCTACCGCACCAGCTGCGAAAGTATATTCACATACCATTGGCATAGGGTTTTTGCTTGCAAGGATAGAGATTGACTCAACACCAGACATTCCAGATGCATCAACAGTAACAGGAGTTACCGCACCGTTTTCAGCGATTGCAGGTGCTTTAAGTTTGATATCACCAGAATCTGCAGTGCTAGCAGAACCGTATACAGCGTTTAGAGCGTCATCAGTTGACTTAGCTTTAAATGCTTTTTCGTTCCAAGCTGCAAGAACAGTGTTAGGTGTAAGAAGACCAGCGTTAACAGCAACAGCTGCTGCACCAGTTGCTAGAGTACCTTTAAGGAAAGATCTACGTTTCATAAGGTTTTAAACTCCCGGTTAGTTTTTTATTTAAGAAATATTATAGGGTGTAGATGTAATCAGTGATTTTGCTGATTTCATCATCTGACAAAATACCATTTGCACCGAATGCAGGCATCATGCTGTTAGGAATTTGAGTTCCTGGTTTACCCCAAATTTTGTCATAAAGCTTTTGCTTATCTGGGTAACGAAGCTTCATAGCTATTAAAGCAGGACCAATGTTACCTGGCATAGTACCATCACCAGCCATGTGACACGCTAAACAGTTACCTTTTGATCGGCTGTATGCTAGCTTTTTACCTTCTTCAATAGTTGATGCTGCTTTTTCAGCTGCCTGTACCGATGATACAGGAGCTGAAACTACCGCAGTAGAAATAGCCAAAGCAGTCAACAGTTGCTTCATTTTAGAATTCATCATTCTTCTCCTCCTAAAGTGTCTTTCGACGTTCCCATTATATGTTTGGGATTTTATATTCGAACAAAGCATTTGCTCTTTGGTTGGTTAGCTTACTCAGTTACCGTACAAACGCAAGGTTTTTGCATGTTTAATTCGATAGTAATATTTAATCAATATTAAACATTTTTTTATGAGCACTCTTTATTACTCTTTATTGTCTTTGTTTATCAATAACTTGTGGTGGATATTGCGATAGGCAGCTAATTCCGCCTTAAGATTCTTGTCATGATTTTGAATTTCTTTTTCTGTCTGTTCTAGGTAATGATTCGCTCTCGCAATATTGCCGATTTCCATGTTGGCCTGAGCTAAATAGAAGTAAGCATAGGCGTGTTTGTTTTGCTTTGCGTAGAGTTCGGATAATAGCTTGAGTGAGGCAAATTTATAACGCTGTGATTTGCCCCTTTGTTGAATGAAGTCAATTGCTTTGTTTTTGTTATCTTGACCTAAGAGTTTGGCGAAATTAATCAATACGGCACTGTCATTTGGGTATAAGTCTAGTTTGTAATTTACGATTTTTTCCAGTTTTTTAGATGACGGTTTAGGGTTATGTCCGGTAAGAATCGCCATTTCGTTTAGTCTTTGTAGGTAGTAGGCTAAGTAGATGTTTGATTTGTCGTGCGCAAATGCCAATTCCGGCAAGCAATTTGGAATGTTTTTGTTTTGAATGCTTTGTACAAAACATTGCTGATCTTTATTTAGGGAAGGTTTATCAATCTTATTCGCTTGAATGGCCAGGGCTTTAATAAGTTCAAAATCATAAGGATCACGTAAAGAAGTTTGTCGTTCATATTGCGCTGCTCTGTTTTCCGCTTCGGCTAAGCGTCTATCTGTGACAGAGTGTGTTCTGAGAATTTCTGGAACTTGGAAGCTATTATTATTGTTAGCTAAGGCGAGTCTTTTAAAGAAACCTCCCATTGCATGAGGGTCAAAACCTGCTTGGTATAAAAGTTCTATACC
>JAASTL010000047.1 GCA_021767305.1 Piscirickettsiaceae bacterium
AAAACTTAACTTACAAACCCCGGAAGCTTTGCAACATGCCTACCAGGATATGATGCATAAAATCGCGCAGCACCACCCTGAGGCGAATATTCAATCGGTTACCATCGAACCCATGAAAGCTATGCCATTTGCGCGTGAACTGATTATTGGGGTGAGCCGTGATCCGGTGTTTGGTCCTGCCATTTCGTTTGGTGCTGGCGGTACCATGGTTGAAGTGCTCAAAGACAGCCAAACCGCGCTGCCGCCTTTAAATGCATTTATTGCCAATAAAATGATTGCCGGCACCAAGGTCAGCAAAATGTTGGGGGATTATCGAGATTTGCCAGCGGTCGATCAGCAGCAGTTGGTAGACATCTTATTGAATTTATCAAAAATGATTGCCGAGCTTCCAGAGGTTGTGGAATTGGATTTAAATCCAGTTTTGATTAATCACGAACAGGTGATTGCAGTAGATGCTCGCATGACGGTAACAAGAGTTTCAAAGTCGGAAAATCTCTATTCGCATATGGCAATACACCCTTATCCTGCACACTTGGAACGCAAAATGGTCAGTGCCAGCGGTTTGGAAGTCAATATCCGTCCAATTCGTGCAGAAGACGCTCGCTTAGAGACCGAGTTTGTAGAACATCTCTCTGAACATACCAAATACCTGCGTTTTATGCAGAGTGTGAAACACCTAAGCCAAGATATGTTGGTTAAGTTCACTCAAATTGATTACGACCAAGAGATGGCGTTTGTAGCCAATACTTTGGTGGATGGTAAAGAGCTGGAAATCGGCGTGACTCGATACAGTACTAACCCAGATGGCAAGAGTGCAGAATTTGCCTTAGTGGTGCGAGATGATTACCAGCACCAAGGGGTAGGGACACATCTTTTGGAATCTTTGATTGAACATGCCCGAGATAAAGGTTTGCAGAGTTTAAATGGAGAGGTATTGCGAGAAAACAAACCAATGTTGCAATTGGCTAGAGAGTTTGGTTTTGAGGTTTGTGCGTGTCCTGATGATGCCAGTGTGATGTTGATTGAGAAAAAGGTTTAAAACATTACTTGAGAGCTTTGCACGAGTAGGACGCGAAGAAAAAATGAGAGAAAATTTTGCTGATTGAGGCGGGTAACGCAGCGAATAGCTGGCTATTCGCAAGTTTTCCAACAAAAATCAGTCGAATTTTAGCCATTTTTACTCGTGTATCTATCTCGTGTTTACACCCTAGTAGGTGCAAAGCTCTCTACTTAAGAATTTTAAATCTAGCCTCTTTTTAAAATCACTAAACCTAGCTAATTATTTGGCTAGGTTTTTTATTGTCTGCCGGATATTGCCTAAATAGACGTTTTATAAATAAGTTTTTCAATTAACTCTGCATCATTTGCATTAGGTCTTTAATACGATAAATTTTGCCCGCACCACCCCAGTTGCCGTCAGGTATTTCATTAATCATGACCCAGACACGTGCCGCATTGAGAAGATTGAAATTAGTACCTTCAATTTCCAACACCAACTTGGTCAACTGTTCAGTTAAGAGTGCTTTGCGCTCGGCATTGAGTGTGCCTTGGAATACTTTAATATCGATGCGGTAATGTGGCTTTTCAACTTGATGCCCAGCTAAAAAGAAATCCTCTTTCCCATAATCTGAAAATTGCACCCAACTTAAATTCTGTGCCTTAGGCTGCTGTTCCATGCCTTCCAGCTTGAGTAAATTTTGTGTGGCTTGCTGGGCAAATTGTTGTTTTTGCTGCGGATTAAAACATTGTTCGGGCAGGTGGAGCACAATCAAAGGCATAATGAATTCCTTAATATTTGATTCTAGAAATAAAAAGACCCGCTAAAACATAATGTTATAGCAGGTCTTTTATAATAGTTCAGAGCGGAATACTTATTGAATTTTCAAATAAGCAAACCCTTCGCTTTGCAAAATGGCTATTTTCGCAACACCTGAAGTGGTCAGCTCAATGCCTTTGTAGACTTTTTCAGGAGCTAGACCGACTTCATCACGGGTTTTATCACATAAATGCACTTTTACACCACGAACATTCATCAAAGCATCTAAACGGCCTTTAAGTTCATCACGACGTTCTAGCAATGCCGCATCATGCTCATATGGCGTACCTTTAAGCGCATCATCGGTGGTAAAACGTAAACCAAACCCAACAAATACCAAATGAATCTCAGGTTCCATGAGTTCATTCTCGTAGAAGTTCATAATATTGTTGATGGAGGTTAGGGTAGCGGAATAACGGGTTGGGTCATTGAAATCGACGTGATACACCACCTTGGCACCGTCGTCAGCAGCTTGTGCAGAATTGAATAAAAGCCCAAAACTTAAAAAGAGGGCGGTGAATAGTTTCATAAATTGATTTTTCATGGTCAAACTCCTCTAAGACAATGCTTTTGTTTTAATAATGGTTACAAAAGACTATGAACGCTAGGTTTAAAGAATTCGCGTAATCTCACGAGTGCCTTCTAAGGCTTGAATCGCTTCATTTACACGCATAAACAAAACTTGACTGTCTTCTTCAGGCTTACGAAGTTCTGTAACCCCTGCATGGCTAGTTAGACAAGTTGTGGTGCCATCATCTAGTTTAATGGTTTGTGCAGAAATCGTTTCTTGTGCGAGTTTGGCAATACGGAAAGCATCCACCGCTTTGACCTCTGGTAACACCGCCATAAACTGATCACAGCTTAAACGTCCAATATAACCTAAATCCTTAATCACATTTTTAATCGCATGCGCAGCGGTCAAAATTGCTTTATCTCCGGCTTCATGGCCGAATCCATCGGTAATGCGTTTAAAGCAGTCCAAATTGATCTTAATAAAAGACAGCGCTTTATTATTCAATTTCGCTTTATTCAGCTCTTCATCCACAATATCCAAGAAGAAGTCACGGTTGAAGAGTTCAGTTAACGGATCGGTAGAGGAGAGGTGTTCAATCTGCTCTTCCATATGTTTACGTGCCGTGATGTTAATGGCTAACCAAATAACCGCAGGTTGCTCGTAAGTACCTTCTTTAACTGGGTAAACACGCGCTTCATACCACTGGCCGCCAGCGGGGCCTTCTTCAACGCCTTCAACTTCCGCATTGGCAAGTTGGTATTCAATCTCTTGCAGTTGTCCGGAAGCGATGGCTCGTTGCACTACTTTTAGAAAGCGGTTTGCCATCTGCTCTGGTAGTACTTCATGGTACTTTTTACCGATTAGGCTGGAACCATCGGCATAGAGTGTGCGCTCGGTCCCGCCGACAATATCAAGATAGGTTCCATCCTGCCCCATAATAAAAATAGGGTCAGGCATGGCATTGGCAATCGCTTCTAAATGGGAGGCGTTAGTATGCATTTCTGTCATCGATTTAGTCCTTTGAAATCGGCTTATATTTAATACGGTGTGGTTGCGCGGCATCCGCACCTTTGCGACGCTTGTAGTCTTCTTCGTAGTCGCTGAAGTTTCCTTCAAACCACTCTACATGTGAGTCACCCTCAAATGCAAGCATATGCGTGGCAATACGATCTAAGAACCAACGGTCATGGGAGATAACTACCGCACAACCTGCAAATTCGAGTAAGGCTTCTTCAAGAGCTCGTAAAGTCTCAACGTCAAGATCATTGGTTGGTTCATCCAATAATAGCAAGTTACCACCACTACGTAGCGTTTTTGCTAAATGGACACGGTTGCGTTCACCGCCGGATAGTTGACCAATCTTTTTCTGTTGGTCGCCACCACGGAAATTAAAACGACTGCAATAGGCGCGAGAATTCACTTCGGTGTTACCGACCATAAAGACATCATCACCTTCTGAAATCTCTTCCCAAACGGTTTTATTGTCGTTCAAGGCATCACGGCTTTGGTCAACATAAGAAAGTTGTACGGTTTCACCAAATTCAATACTACCTGAGTCAGGCTGTTCTTGGCCGGTAAGCATTTTAAATAGGGTTGATTTACCGGCACCATTAGCCCCGATAATCCCGACAATACCACCTTGCGGTAGACGGAAACTAAGGTCGTCAATGAGTAAACGGTCGCCAAACCCTTTGGAGATGTGATTCACTTCAATGACTTTTTCACCCAGACGCTCTGCAACCGGAATAAAGATTTCGCTGGTCTCATTACGTTTTTGCGATTCTTGGCTACTCAGTTCCTCAAAACGTGCTAGACGTGCTTTGGATTTAGCATGACGACCTTTAGCGCCTTGGCGAACCCATTCTAATTCCGACTTAATGGTCTTCATTCGTGCCGCTTCAGATTTAGCTTCTTGTTCAAGACGTTTTTCTTTCTGTTCCAGCCATGAAGAGTAGTTACCCTCAAACGGGATACCTTCACCGCGATCCAGTTCTAAAATCCATTGCGCGGCATTATCTAGGAAGTAACGGTCGTGTGTAATAGCCACCACTGTGCCCGGAAAGTCGAGTAGGAAACGTTCTAGCCACGCAATCGATTCAGCATCCAAGTGGTTAGTCGGCTCATCTAGAAGCAACATATCCGGTTTTTCGAGTAACAATTTACACAAAGCTACACGACGTTTTTCACCACCAGAAAGTTTAGACACATCTGCATCCCAAGCGGGTAGGCGGAGTGCATCTGCGGCAATGTCTAGGGTGCGTTCAATGTTGTGTCCATCTTTAGCTTGAATGATGTTTTCAATTTCCGCCTGTTTTTTTGCCAACGCATCAAAATCAGCATCCGGTTCTGCATAGGCCGCATAGACAGCATCAAGTTCAGCTAATGCTTCTTTGACTTCTGAGACCGCCTCTTCAATATTACCGCGAACATCTTTGCTTTCATCAAGTTGTGGTTCTTGCGGTAGGTAGCCCACTTTAATACCCGGTTGTGGGCGGGCTTCGCCGACGATATCAGTATCAATCCCGGCCATAATTTTAAGTAGGGTAGATTTACCGGCACCATTTAAACCCAAAACACCAATCTTGGCGCCAGGGAAAAAAGAGAGTGAGATATCTTTAAGAATATGTCGGTTAGGTGGAACGACCTTACCTACGCGGTTCATTGTGTATACAAACTGAGCCATGTTTTTCCTTAGTACAACGTTGTTATGGAAGGCATCTGAATGAGTTTGTTCAGTGCTTAATTGAATGTGTATGAACTTTACCGAAAAAACAGTTTTTTATAAAGCCTAAAAGCAGTTTTCAACAAATGATTATTTGTGTTGAGATTGTGCATGCGTCAACCAATTAAGACGAGATTTGTAACTCTATCCGCAAGATATAGTGGTTAAGTTTGATTAGTTTTGGATATTTTTTTTGAAAAGGGGTAAAATGCCCGTCTTTGAAATATCCCAATTTTTTGAAACGGAGAACCGTCAAAATGTTCACAAAATCGATGACCATTGAAGGCTATGATGACCTGATTGCCGACGCGATTAAAAACGAAGAAAAACGTCAAGAATCGCATATTGAATTGATCGCTTCTGAAAACTACACCAGCCCGCGTGTAATGGAAGCTCAAG
Organism: Piscirickettsiaceae bacterium; assembly: GCA_021767305.1. The sequence continues at coordinate 5,452 of JAASTL010000047.1, forward strand.
GTTCATACTTCACAAATAAATATGCAGAAGGTTATCCTGGCAAGCGTTATTACGGTGGTTGTGAATTTGCTGACATCGTTGAGCAAGCAGCAATTGATCGTGCTAAAGAGCTTTATGGCGCAGACTATGCCAACGTTCAGCCGCATTCTGGTTCGCAAGCAAACGCAGCGGTTTATATGGCATTGTGTGAGCCAGGTGATACGATTCTAGGTATGAGCTTGGCGCACGGTGGTCACCTTACTCACGGTTCTCACGTTAGTTTCTCTGGAAAAATCTACAACGCAGTTCAATACGGAATTGATCCGGTTTCTGGTCAAATCGACTATGACGAAGTTCAGGCGTTGGCAAATGAGCACAAACCAAAAATGATTATCGCTGGTTTCTCCGCTTACTCACAGGTTATTGATTGGGCTAAATTCCGTGAAATCGCTGATTCTGTGGGTGCTTATCTGTTTGTTGATATGGCACATGTATCGGGCTTAATTGCAGGTGGTGTTTATCCTAACCCGGTTCCTCACGCTCATGTGGTGACGACGACGACTCACAAAACGCTGCGCGGGCCTCGTGGTGGTTTGATTCTTTCTAAAGGTAATCCAGATTTAGAGAAAAAATTAAACTCTGCGATTTTCCCAGGCGGTCAAGGTGGGCCTCTAGTACACGTTATGGCGGCAAAAGCGGTTGCATTTAAAGAGTGCCTAGAACCTGAGTGGAAAACTTACTGCCAAAACGTGGTTAAAAACGCCCAAGCGATGGCAAAAGTGTTTATGGAACGTGGTTGTGACGTGGTTTCTGGCGGTACGGAAAACCACCTGTTCTTGGTAAGCTTAATTGAAAAAGGCTTGACGGGTAAATTGGTTGATGCAGCATTGGATTCTGCGCATATTACTATCAATAAAAACTCAGTACCGAACGACCCAATGTCTCCATTTGTGACTTCAGGTATTCGTGTTGGTACGGCTGCGGCTACGACTCGTGGTTTCACCGAAGAAGATTGCACAAACTTGGCAACTTGGATGTGTGATGTGATTGATGCTTGTGATCAGTCTACAGAGTCTTGGGATGAAGCGGTGATTGATGAGGTGCGCGCTAAAGTATCGGCACTGTGTGAAGCAAAACCTGTTTACCGTTAATTGGTTGCTAAACATTTTGCCTATGCCTTTACAGTGCAAACACACAAATAGACTAAATTATCAAAAAATGAGTTAGCTATTTTCAAAAACCATCTGTATATCAG
>JAASTL010000048.1 GCA_021767305.1 Piscirickettsiaceae bacterium
ACTTTAGCTCTGTTTGGTGTATTGCTTGGTGAACCACTAGTCATATTTTCTTGTGCATTATCATGCTGCCTACTCTGAGATTCATAAAAGGCTAGGCTATTGAAATTTTGATAATTCCAACCATTTTCTAAGATCAAGGCAACACGTCCATCAATCCATTCAAAACGGCCACGTTTGGCAATCAAAATCATATCTTGCTGCTGGTTCTGCACTTTTAACCAGATATCAGTTAAATCACCTTTTTGATTAATCTCTTTACTGTACAAAACCCCCTGATTATTAGGGAGAACATTAAACTTACCCGCTACCAAACCGGTAATCGGTGACAGAGTTTGTGCTTGGGTAATTAAGTTTTTCTCTTGTTGATAACTCCAAGGCGTGACAACCAGACTAATCCAAGCCATCAGCATCGCTATGGGTAGTAAAAACCAAATCACAAGTTTGCGGAAATAATCAGGTCCAACCGCACAACTTTGCAACACCACCATTTCTTGATCTTGATAGAGACGACCAAACGACAAAATAACCGCAAGCAAGGCCACTAAAGGTAAGATGATTTCCAAAGCCGGCGGGATTTTTAACAGCAAGAGTTGAAACACTGATGAGGCTGGCACTTTACCTTGAATCGCTTCGGCTAACAGACGTGTTGCTTCGGTACCGAAAGTAATGAGTAAAAGCACCAGCAAAACCGCTAAAAACGTTAGGCTTAGCTCTTTCAGAATATAACGATCAAGGATTCGCAAAAATTGCCTCACACAGGGTAAAATGATTCAATACGACTAATAAACTATGACAAATTAATACAAAGCTTTTTGGCTTTTGGGTATGCCTGACTTCCAAGTCACGGCCACAGAATTGTTATTATACCAACGCGCTTAACTGAGTTGATTGCAAACTCGGATTTCATCAAATAATAACAAGTTTGCTCAAGCTAGCCATTAACCCAATATCTAGATAAAGGCATGACAGCGACATGAAATCAATCGATTTTTCTTTTCAAACTCAATTTTCAGATATCGACACTCTTATTCTTCCAGTTACTGCTAATGCAGAAATTCCACAAGATCTTCCTGAATCATTAAATCATGCCGGACTATCTAGCTTAATTAAAGAGCTTGTTGATGGCGGCGATTTTTCTGGGAAAGTGGGCAAATCTATATTACTTGTAAAACCAGAAGCTCTGTCTTTAAAGAGATTACTTTTGGTTGGTGTGGGTGAACTTGAAAAACTCACAACCAAAGGTTACTTAACCGCTTTAAATACCGCAGCATCAGCTTTAGACCATTGTGGTACAGAAAGCGCCGTTAACGCCATGGTGTTAGTAACCCCAAATTCAGTGACAGATTCATTAAGTTGGGCCTGCATGCAAAATGCTCAAGTTATGCAAAAAAGCTTTTACGACTACGCTCATGAGAGCCGTGGCGAACATAGCGCCAAAGATCCAAAGCTAAATGCGGTTATCTTTCCAGTAAATGCTGAAGCTAGACTCGAGGACTCCGTCCAACAAGGCCAATCAACTGCCATTGGTATGGCTTTGACGCAGGATCTTGCGAATATGCCAAGTAACTTCTGTACGCCAAGTTATCTTGCTCAAACAGCGGAAGACTTAGCTAAAGACTATGGGTTTTCTGCCAACATTCTAGATCGTCAAGAAATGATTGATATGGGAATGGGCTCGTTTATGGCTGTGGCTCAAGGTACCGAAACCCCACCTAAAATGATCTGTTTGTCATACCAAGGTGCTAGCAGCGATGAAGCACCTATTGCCTTAGTGGGTAAAGGCGTTACTTTTGACACCGGCGGTATTTCATTAAAACCGGGAGCGGCAATGGATGAAATGAAATACGACATGGGTGGTGCAGCGACGGTTTTAGGTGTGTTTAAAGCACTTGGTGAACTAAAACCAAAAATCAATGTGGTCGCCGTGATTCCTGCAACAGAAAATATGCCTGCTGGTAACGCCATTAAACCCGGTGATGTGGTCACATCGCTGTCAGGTCAAACTATCGAAATTCTAAATACCGATGCCGAAGGCCGCTTAATTCTGTGTGATGCACTCACCTACGCTCAACAGACCTACAAGCCAGCCAAAATTATTGACATGGCAACACTGACTGGAGCCTGCATTATTGCTCTTGGCCACCATGTCTCTGCGGTCTTAGGTAATAACCAAGAATTGGTTGATGATTTACTTGCATCTGGTGAGGAAACTTACGACCGTTTCTGGCAGATGCCTTTGGGTGAAGAGTGGGATGAACAGCTTAAATCTAATTTTGCCGATATGGCAAATATTGGTGGCCGTCCAGCGGGCACTATTACTGCGGCGCAGTTTTTAGCACGTTATACAAAAGACATTGACTGGGCGCACCTCGATATTGCCGGAACGGCCTGGGTAAGTGGAAATAATAAAGGCGCAACGGGTCGTCCTGTTCCCGCTTTGGTTGATTTCTTACTCAAGCAAGCGCAGGCCTGATTTTAATGAACGACTCTGCTGCTCAACCGACCACTCAATCCAACAAGGCATCTAATTCGGTTAATTCTGCAGATGTTTTGTTTTATGTACTCAATAGTCATGAGCCAAATGAGCGTGAGGCGTTTTTATCTAAATTACTAAATACCATTTGGAAGCAAAAACGCCAAGCTGATGTGCGCTTCGCTAATGAAACCGAAGCCCAGCGTTACGATTTAACCCTGTGGAACTATAAACCAGAGAGTTTTATTCATCACGCTTTTATGCAAGAAACCAAAGCCCCTATTCAACTCTACGGTGCAGAAGTTGCTTTACCTTGCGCGGATGTTTTGATTAATATGCACCCTGAATTCCCACAAAACTATGGTCTATATCGTCGAACCATCGAAGTATTGGATCAATCTGAATTCCTTATTCAGATGGGAAGAGAGCGTTGGAAAGCATATAAAAAAGCCGGCATTGAACCGACCGTACATAAGATTGGTTTTGAATAATACGCTATTAACTTAGCTGAAAAAAATAAAAAACAGCCTTTGGAGGGTGCAGTAAAACATGGATATTACCCAACTACTTGAATTTAGTGTGCAACAAGGTGCATCGGATTTACACCTATCCGTAGGACAACCCCCTATCATTCGTATTGATGGTGATGTTCAACGTATTGATGCACCCGACTTTGAAGCTGAACAGCTGCAAACCATGGTCTATGACATTATGAGTGATGAACAACGTCGTGGTTTTGAGGCGGATCTAGAAGCGGATTTTTCCTTTGAAATTCCTGGTGTGGCACGTTTCAGGGCTAACGTCTTTAACCAAAACCGAGGAATCGGCGCGGTTTTCCGTACCATCCCGAGTAAAATCCTTACCCTTGAAGATTTAGATACGCCTGAAATCTTTAAAAATATATCCTCATTTCCACGCGGTCTGGTCTTGGTTACCGGGCCAACAGGTTCGGGTAAATCCACTACCCTTGCCGCTATGGTCGACTTTATTAACAAGCGTTCACCATTCCACATTCTTACCGTTGAAGACCCAATCGAGTTCGTACACCAGCCCATTCGTAGTTTGATTAACCAACGTGAAGTACATCGCGATACCAAAAGCTTTAACAACGCCCTGCGTTCTGCGCTGCGTGAAGACCCCGACGTGATTCTGGTGGGTGAGATGCGTGACTTGGAAACGATTCGTTTGGCATTGACTGCCGCAGAAACCGGACATTTAGTATTCGGAACCCTGCACACCAGTTCTGCAGCGAAAACGATTGACCGTATTATCGATGTTTTCCCTGCGGATGAAAAAGAGATGGTGCGTTCCATGCTCTCTGAATCACTGCGAGCTGTTATTTCACAAACGTTACTAAAAAGAACTACAGGTGGACGAGTTGCCGCTCATGAAATCATGGTGGTGAATACCGCTATCCGTAACTTGATTCGTGAGGCCAAAGTTCCACAAATGTATTCTGTTATCCAAACCTCTAAACAGATTGGTATGCAGACCATGGATCAAAACCTTATGGAGCTGATGCAGAAAAACATTATCAGTCGTGAAGATGCTCGTAACAAAGCTGAAAACAAAGCGCTCTTTGCTTAATCAACTTGTGAGTTTAATCAAGCTAAAGGATTAATCATGTCTCATACCAAACACCCAGAAGAACTTTCTGAACTTGATAAACTGCTGGTTCATTTCTCCAATCAAGGCGGTTCTGACCTCTTTATTACCGCCGGGCGTGTTGCCACCATGAAAAAAGATGGTGACCTTATCGGTCTGACAGAAAGCAAATTAACCCCGGATGTCACCAAACAGCTCTGTTATCAATTAATGAATGAGGAGCAGATTGCCAATTTTGAAGAGACCCAAGAGTGTAACTTCGCTTACCACATTTATGGTATCGCCCGTTACCGTGTCAACGTCTTTGTACAGCGCGGTTCACCAGGCATGGTTATTCGTTCGGTAAAAACTGAGATTCCAAATTTTGAAGATCTGCGCCTACCGACCGTTTTAAAAGAAGTCATTATGGAAAAAAATGGTCTGATTTTGATTGTAGGGGGAACCGGTTCTGGTAAATCAACCACCCTAGCAAGCTTGGTTGATATTCGAAATTCAACGCGTTCGGGCCACATCATTACCATTGAAGATCCGATTGAATTTATGCACAGCCACAAAAAAAGCATAGTGACCCAACGAGAAGTGGGAGTGGATACTGACAACTACGAAAACGCTCTGAAAAACACGCTGCGACAAGCTCCAGATGTTATTTTGATTGGTGAGATTCGTAGTCGCGATACGATGGAACATGCCATCGCTTTCGCAGAAACCGGGCATTTATGTCTTTCTACGTTGCACGCCAACAACACCAACCAAACTTTGGATCGTATTGTTAACTTCTTCCCTGCCAGTGACCGTGATCACATTTTAATGGATTTATCACTCAACCTTAAGGCGGTAGTTTCTCAACGTCTATTACCCAAAATCGGTGGGGGTTTGATTGCTGCGGTTGAAGTTTTAATCAGCACACCTCGTATTGCTGAGCTGATTTTCCAAGGCAACATCTCTGAAATCAAAGAGGTCATGCAAAAATCAAGTGCTTTAGGTATGCAAACTTTTGACCAAGCTTTGTTTGATTTATATGAGTCTGGTCAAGTTACCTACAAAGATGCCCTTCGTGCCGCTGATTCCATGAATGATTTACGCCTAAATATCAAATTAAATAGTAAAATACCTCCTCCTGAAGATGAAGTGATTGAGTCGAGTAATAATTCGCTCGCTTTCAGCCTCAGACAAGAAGAAAGTTAACAAGAACATAAAATGAAGTGCTGTCAGAACGAGCTGCGCACTTGGATATTGTAGTGGGTATTTATTTTGTCTAAAACAGTTCGCATGATCGCTCTGGTTGCTGCAGTCGCTCTGACTGCAGTATTAATCCTTCAAGCTATTCAAACCCAGCAAGAACCTACTGCTAACAATAAAACCAACCTTGAGCAAAATCAGCAAAGTGAAGAAACCCTTTCCAGCTTGCAACAAAATCCCCCTACTAATTCAAATGACATAGAAACCATTGAAGAAAAACCAGCGGTAGAGACAGACTTGGTTCCAACCTCTAGCTTTTTAGATACTAAAAGCCTAAAAGCTCAATCAGAAACCCACCAACCAGAAAGTGAAGATCCAAGCACTTCAACAACGCAAAATGATGGGAACACAGCTCAAAGTACAATAAAAAACATTGCAGAAACCACCGCAATAGAAACGGCTGAAACGCCTGAAATGATTAACCCACCCATTACGACCGATGAGCAAGCAATTCAAACAAAACAAAGCATAAAGTCTAGCATTGTAGAAACAGAACAAAAGCAAGCCGATACAGAAAAGGCTGAGGTAAGCCAAAAAGAAGAAAGTTTAGCCGACAGTCTTGAGGCTAACCTTGAAGTCATCAATGAAACCGTTAATACCCACACCGTGGTCAAAGAAATTAATGTTTTGAGTGATGAAGAGCAACTTAAACTAGAAGCCCAAATCCAGTCCTTTTGTAAAGAGTGGGCAGGTAAGCTTAGAACGGTTAAATATCAAGGTTGCTTAGACCTTGGACTATCTATAGAAGATAATCATCAAAGTGTGCAAGGCCGGGTCTTAACCTATCGTCATTTTAAACCGCAATCTCCCGAAGAACCCTCAGCGAATGGGCAAGAAAACAGTGGTCGCATCTTGTTTATTAGTGGCATTCATGGTGATGAATACTCTGCCATTAGCATTACCTATCTTTGGCTTTTGAATATGATTGCTCATCAACACGAAAATCGTCAGCACTGGCTTTTTCTTCCTTTAACCAATCCAGACGGCTTGTTCAGAGATCCAGCGACTAGAATCAATGCAAATGATGTTGATTTAAACCGTAACTTCCCTTCACCAGACTGGGATGAATTAGCATTGGATTATTGGAAAAACTACTACAAAAGTAACAAGCGCCGTTATCCAGGGCCATCGGCAGCCTCTGAGCCTGAAACTAAATGGTTGGTTAAGGTAGTAGAGGAATTTAAGCCCGATGCGATTATTTCTGTACACGCACCCTATGGGTTAGTGGACTATGATGGTCCTGACCATGCAATACCTAATCGCATTGGTGCTTTAAAACATCGAGAATTGGGTACTTATCCTGGATCCTTAGGACGTTATGCCGGTGAGTACTTAAAAATTCC
>JAASTL010000049.1 GCA_021767305.1 Piscirickettsiaceae bacterium
TAACGCTTTTGCAGATATTGAAGAGCAAAGAGCGGCAACTAAGCTCACCTATTTTGAATTTTCTACCTTAGCGGCGTTAAAGATTTTTGCCGATATTAAACCGGATGTAGTGATTCTTGAGGTAGGGCTTGGTGGTAGATTGGATGCAGTGAATGTGGTGGATGCAGATGCAAGTTTAATTACTGCCATCGATATAGATCATATTGAGTGGTTAGGCAGTGATCGCAGTGTTATTGCGACGGAAAAGGCTGGCATAATGCGCACTGGAAAAACATCTGTTTGTTCAGATCCAAGCGTTCCGCAAAGTTTGCTTGATTATGCCAAACAGAATCAGGTTAATTTATCCCTGCTTGGTCGCGATTTTGACTATCAAAAAGTCGATAAAAACAGCTGGCAATTTGGCTTTAGTGACCAGGCTCCAAAAACCTTTATGGCACCTGCTTTAAAGGGTGAGTTTCAGTTGCAAAATGCAGCGGGAGTGCTTGCTGTTGTGGCGTTAATGCAAGCAGAACTACCTGTTGAGTTAGCAGCCATTAACCAAGGTTTAACAAATGTGTCGCATCCTGGGCGATTAGAGAAACGCCAAATTGGTGAGCAGGAGTGGTTGATTGATGTTGCTCATAACCCTCAGTCAGCGCAGGTTTTAGCCGAATATTTGGCAGCGGAAAATTTAACCGGTTTAGTCGCAGTTTTCTCTGCTTTAAATGATAAAGATATGGTGCCGATGGTTCAGCAATTGGCGCCATACATTAAAGAGTGGCACATTGCCGATCTAGCTATTCCGCGTGCGAGCTCTTTAGAGTTGTTGCAACAAATACTGCATCAAGCCGAGGTAAAAGAAGAGCAATATTTTTGCCAGTCTAGCATCTTGTCTGCGGTAGAATCTGTGGCAAGTTCAAATGAGCAACAAGTGTTGGTTTGGGGGTCATTTTTTACCGTGTCGCAAAGCTTACAAGCCCTAGAATTAATGCAAGCAAGGAAAGCCTCGTAATCGTTATGGATTTGCAAAGTAAACATCGAATCATTGGTGCCGCAATCTGGCTTACCTTATTGGTGATTATTGTGCCATCTTGGTACAGCAATCCAGTAAACTTTTCTCCTGATGGTAAAGTGATTGAAGATAACAAAGGTTCTTTGCCAATTGTGAGTCATGCTTATCGGCTACCTAATGGAGCTGTGGCTCCAGTGAGTGATAAACAGCTGCAAGTCAAAAAGAGTGCGGACGATGAAGATGATCCTGCTTTGCACGAAGCTGATAAGTTTTCTCAAGCGCAAAATCCAACTGAGCGTATTAAAATTGAATTTGAAGATAAGTATGGTAATAACCCCTCTTTTGCAGGCCAGTGGATTGTTCGACTGCAAGCCTTTAACAATACCGAGCAAGCAAACCAGCTTGCGCTGCGCTTAAAACCCGATTATCCGGTCTATATTAAATACTTTGCTAAAACCAAGGTTTATTCGGTGCGCACCGGTCCTTATATTTCTGAGATGAAAGCTCAAAAAGATAAGCAGAAATTAGATAAAATGTTGCGAATCGATGCAGAGGTTCGACAGCTTCCAAAAAGTTCTTAAAGAGGGAACTTTGCAATGGCTACAAAATTCAATATCAAAGGTTCGCTGAGCGAATTCACCCATAATTTAATGTTAGAGAGTGTACGAAGATGTGCGGTATAGTTGGAATTGTTTCCGGTTCAGGTCAATACGTTAACCAGGAAATCTATGATTCATTAACCATTTTGCAACACCGAGGCCAAGATGCCGCAGGTATCGTGACGACTGAAAATGGCCGTTTTTATCAGCGTAAAGATAATGGCATGGTTAAGGATGTTTTTCGTACACGTCACATGCGTGATTTGTTTGGTACCGTGGGTATTGGCCATGTACGTTACCCAACTGCAGGCTCTTCTTCAAGTGCCGAAGCCCAGCCATTCTATGTAAATTCACCTTATGGTATTGCCATGGGGCATAACGGTAACTTAACCAACGCTGAAGAAGTAGCGGAAGAGTTATACCGTTCTGATCTGCGTCATCTAAATACCAACTCTGACTCAGAAGTATTGTTGAATGTATTTGCCCACGAATTGATGGTTCAGAAAAAATTGTTTATCGATAACGAAGATGTTTTTCATGCGGTAAAGCATGTTCATCGTCGAGTACGTGGTGGTTATGCCGCCGTAGGTGTAATTGCAAATTTTGGTTTGGTCGCTTTTCGTGACCCGTTTGGTCTGCGCCCAATTGTGGTTGGTAAGCGCGAAACGGCAAATGGAACCGATTACATTGTAGCTTCAGAGTCAGTCGCATTAAGTGGTTTGGGATTTGAATTAGAGAAAGATCTGGCACCTGGTGAGGCAGTTGTTATTCGCGAAGATGGTCAAATTCAATATAAGCAATGCTCAGATAACCCGCAGTATTCACCATGTATTTTTGAATATGTGTATTTTGCGCGTCCAGACTCGATGATTGATGATATTTCAGTCTATAAATCACGCCTGCGTATGGGTGAAAAGTTGGCAGAAAAAATTCTACGCGAATGGCCAGACAATGATATTGATGTGGTGATGCCAATTCCGGATACCAGTCGAACCTCTGCACTTGAACTCGCTACCAAGCTGGATGTGCCATATCGTGAAGGTTTTATCAAAAATCGTTATATCGGTCGTACCTTCATTATGCCAGGGCAGCAACAACGTAAAAAATCCGTGCGTCAAAAATTGAACCCAATCGATTTAGAGTTTGAAGGCAAGAACGTACTTTTAGTTGATGACTCTATCGTTCGTGGAACCACTTCTGGTCAAATTGTGCAGATGGCGCGTGAAGCTGGCGCTAAAAAAGTTTATTTCGCTTCGGCAGCCCCTGCGGTTAAGTACCCTTATGTTTATGGTATTGATATGCCATCTCCATCGGAGTTGGTAGCGAGTGGCCGCACGACTGAAGAAGTAGCCGAGATTATTGGTTGTGACGCGTTGATTTATCAAGACTTGGATGATCTTATTGAAGCGGTGAGTGTAGGTAATGAAAAAATAGAAAAATTTGATACTTCTTGCTTTAGTGGCATTTATGCCACCGGAGATATTACGGAAGAGTACCTCGCATCTCTGGATTCAAGTCGTAATGATGAAGCCAAGGCGAACAAACCGGCTACAAGCAAAGAAACGGTGGGGTTGCACAACTCTAACGATTGATTGTTAATGTCGATTGTTAATCAAGAATAAACTTTTTATAAACTCATGCTTTGTCATGAGTTTATGTTTTTTGGAAGAATGTAAAAATGGACAAGTTTGATATCGAAACCTTGGCGGTTCGCGAAGGGTATTTACAAACTCCGGAACAGGAAAATAGCGAAGCGATTTTTCCGACCTCGAGCTTTAGATATGAATCAGCTGAGCAGGCTGCTGCACGTTTTAGTGGTGCGGAATCTGGTAATGTTTACTCTCGTTTTACCAATCCGACGGTAAGAGCATTTGAAAACCGTTTGGCGGCAATGGAAGCTGGTCAAGCTTGTGTTGCAACGGCATCAGGAATGTCTGCCATCTTATCCACTTTTATGGCTCTGTGTGAAGTTGGTGACCATATTGTCTCTTCACAAAGTATTTTCGGAACCACTAAGGTGCTGTTTACCAAGTATCTTGCGAAGTTTGGCGTGGAAGTAAGTTTTGTCTCGCAAACCGATGTGAGCGAGTGGAGAGCGGCAGTTAAACCTAACACTAAAGCGTTCTTTTTGGAGACACCGTCAAATCCGTTGACAGAAGTTGCTGACCTAGAAGCCATGAGCCAGCTGGCGAAAGAAACCAATAATTTACTGATTGTGGATAATTGTTTCTGTACGCCAATCTTACAGCGCCCGATTGAACAGGGTGCTGACATCGTCATCCACTCTGCCACTAAATTTATAGATGGGCAGGGGCGTGCGATTGGTGGTGCTGTTGTTGGCCCTGATGATTTAGTTGGTGAAGAAGTTCGTGGCTTTATGCGTACCGCCGGACCAACCATGAGTACCTTTAATGCTTGGATTTTCCTTAAAGGTTTAGAAACCTTATCAGTGAGAATGCGTGGTCATTGTGAGAATGCCTTAGAGCTAGCCAAATGGCTGAGTGCTCATGAAGCGGTGGATAAGGTGTTCTATCCGGGTTTGGAGTCACATCCTCAGTATGCTCTGGCACAAAAGCAGATGTCAGCCGGCGGTGGCTTAGTTACTTTTACCGTTAAAGGTAATCAGCAAGATGCATGGGATGTAATTAACAGTACTCAGATGCTTTCTATTACTGCCAATCTAGGCGATGTAAAGACCATTATTACGCATCCGGCAACGACAACACATAGTCGTGTAGAACCTGAAGCTCGATTAAAAGCGGGAATAACGGACAATCTTATTCGTATTTCAGTTGGTTTAGAATCAATTGAGGATATTAAAAAAGATTTGGCTACTGGGTTGGATAAGTTAGCTGGGAAATAATGTTGAAAGCCCAGATATTTAGTCGACTATTTAGTGGCTGGGCTTAATTGTTATGAGATTCTATTTAGATTTGTCAGCTTAGGATTGTCTACTTAGGTAAATCAAAATCCGAGTCTTTGCTCTTACGGTAAATAACACAAGTTTTACCAATTGACTGAACAAGAGCGGCTCCAGTTTCGGTAAGGATGTAATCAACAATCGTTTTACGATCTTCACGTTCTGCCGATGCCATTTTGATTTTTAAAATTTCATGATGCTCCAAGGTGCTTTCAAGTTCAGCCATTAGGCTTTCAGTCACACCATTGGCACCAATAATAATCATTGGGTTTAAACCGTGGGCGATACCGGTTAAAAATTTTTGTTGTTTTTTAGTAAGTGTTTGAGGCTTGCTCATTGAATAATCCAATTAAATACTTATTAATAAATTTAGGCTTATTGTAGTTGAAATTAAATTATGGCGAGAAGTAAATCTAGCACAGGTTGGTTAAAAGAACATTTTGATGATCATTATGTTGCTTTGGCCAAAAAAGAAGGCTGGCGTTCCAGAGCAGTTTATAAGCTGCAAGAAATTGATGATAAAGATAAACTTTTTAAGCCTGGAATGTGTGTGGTCGATTTGGGAGCCGCACCTGGAGGCTGGTCGCAATGGACTACGCATAAAGTTGGCGGTAATGGCGAGGTTTTTGCTCTGGATATTTTGCCGGTTGAACCCTTTGCCGGAGTTACTTTTATACAAGGTGACTTTAGAGAGGATGAAGTTTACGAACAACTCTTAACTTCATTGGATGGGCGCAGTGTCGATGTGGTGATGTCAGATATGGCTCCTAATATGAGCGGTAATAAAGGGGTGGATATCCCAAGGGCGATGTTTCTGGTTGAGCTTTGTGTAGAGTTGGCTGATCAAGTCTTAAAAAAAGATGGCGATTTATTGATGAAGGTTTTTCAAGGAGAGGGCTATAACAGCTTGATTGATGACCTAAAATCAAAATATAAAAAAGTCATTACACGTAAACCCAAGGCATCTAGGCCTCGTAGTAAAGAAATTTATTTATTGGCTCGTGGTAAAAAGTAATAAGGCACAAACCTAATTTTGCTAAATGCAGATTGAGGAAACTGATTGTGATTTTCAATCGTGGTAATCAATTATCTGTATTAACCATAAGTCTTATTTATATTAAAATGTGTTAAGCTTATTGCTACTAAAAACTCAAAACATTGATTGGTTTAGAGTAGCTTCACAAATAGAGTAAGGTCGAGAATGAAAAACGATATGCTAAAAAATGTACTGATTTGGACAGTCGTCGCAATGGTGCTGATGTCTGTATTCAATCACTTCAGTACAAAAGGACAGAACTCATCGAGTCGTTTAGATTATTCTGAATTTATTCAGCAGGTTCATCAAGGTCAGATAAGTAGTGTCAATATTGAAGGCGCAACCATCCGTGGTGTGTATATGGATGGCAGTTCTTTCACCACCTATAATCCTGGTGATCCGGGTTTAATGGGCGACCTGCTTGATAATCAAGTTAAGGTCAGCGCACAGCCACCAGAGCAGCAAAGTGTATTGATGCAAATCTTTATCTCTTGGTTCCCGATGTTGCTGTTAATTGCCGTATGGATTTTCTTTATGCGTTCTATGAGCGGTGGTATGGGCGGAAAAGGCGGGCCAATGTCATTTGGTAAGTCTAAAGCACGTATGTTGACTGATGATCAGAATAAAGTAACCTTAGATGATGTTGCTGGTGCTGACGAAGCCAAACAAGAGGTCGGTGAAATCGTAGATTTCTTGAAAGATCCAAGTAAATATCAAAACCTAGGTGGAAATATTCCGCGTGGTGTTTTAATGGTTGGTCCTCCTGGTACAGGTAAAACACTGCTTGCTAAAGCGATTGCAGGTGAAGCAAAAGTACCATTCTTTACTATTTCTGGTTCCGACTTTGTTGAGATGTTCGTTGGTGTGGGTGCTTCACGTGTACGTGACATGTTTGAACAAGCCAAAGCACATTCACCATGCATTATCTTTATTGATGAAATCGATGCGGTTGGTCGTAGTCGTGGTACCGGCATGGGCGGTGGTAACGATGAACGTGAGCAAACACTCAACCAAATGCTGGTTGAGATGGACGGTTTTGAAGGTAATGAAGGTATTATTGTGATTGCCGCTACTAACCGTGCTGACGTGCTTGACCCAGCA
>JAASTL010000050.1 GCA_021767305.1 Piscirickettsiaceae bacterium
AGGGGTGACTTCTTGTCTTTCGATATCCCAAGCCGTTGCAGGGTTGCTGGCATAGAATGCAGCCACATCGGCAATTTCTTGGTCATCCATGGCACGCGCAATCTTCACCATAATATTTGCTTGTTTGTAATCTTCCCAACGACGACCATCACGATAATCTAACATCATTTTGGTAGTGTATTCGATGGTTTGACCATTCAGTGAAGCGTAGTTACGAGAAGGCGATTCACCTTTTTCACCGTGACAGGCATTACACATCATGTTTTCGTGGATTTTGGCTCCACGGGTTGCATCACCGGCAGGCATCTCTCGCAATTGATTTTCCAATGCGAAATTTGTCCAAGGTTCTGCATGTGGTTTTTCACCATGCCCAGAGATGGCAGCCGTACTCGCTAAAGTGGCTCCAACTAGGGCGGCAGTCAATAAAGTTCTTTTCAACATTTCTATTTCCTCGCTACCTAATTAAGAGAACACGTCTTTAACGAATTCACGTTGCCAGTTTTTTTGGTAAACCGCTTCCAAGATTGGCTGTGCTGGTTTCTCGGTAATTGGAGAAACACCTGCCGATTTCCCTTTTGGCTGAATGAAGCCATCTTTAACTTCATAGATAGCGGCAATTGAAACACCATAGTTTTCACCCGCTAAGCTGTAACAAACGTTTGAGTAAATCGCTTTACCAAGTTGTTTACCTTGTAAAGTATCCGCCACGGCTTGAGCTGCAACCTTAGCTTGTGAGTTAGCTGAGTAACCTGATTTTGGCATCGCATCGGCAATCGAGCTGTCACCTAACACATAAACACCTGGTTGGATGGTAGATTCCATGGACTCACGTTTAATCGGGCACCAACCAGATTCATTAGTTAAACCAAGTACTTGTGCCAGCTTACCAGCACGTTGGTTAGGGATGATATTGATCAGATCCGCTTTAAAGTCACCACCGTCGGTTTCTACCGTCATGGTGTTAGCGTGCAGAGCTGCAACACGACCACCCTCAGAACCAGATACCCACTCAATCAATGAGTTATCTGATTTATAACCGTACAGACGTTCCCAAGCTTTTTTGAAAGGTCCGTCTTTAGTGAAGCGGTCTTTTGGATCCAATACAATCAACTTAGCCGTAGGATTATGTTTTTGGAAATATTCCGCAAAGAAAGAAGCACGCTCATATGGCCCAGGAGGACAACGGAACGGGTTTTGTGGCGGTGCGATAATCGCCGTACCACCTTGCGGCATCGCTAACAATTGACGACGCAGTTCCAATGTTTGAGGTCCCGCTTTATAGGCGTGAGGGAATTTATCCTCAGCCATTTCAGCGGTATAACCAGGGTAGTCCTCAAATTTAAAGTCGATACCCGGAGAAACCACTAACTTATCATAAGAAAGGGTGGTGCCTTTAGCAGTGGTTACTGTGCGCTTATCAAAGTCAGCCCC
Source organism: Piscirickettsiaceae bacterium (assembly GCA_021767305.1). The sequence continues at coordinate 1,432 of JAASTL010000050.1, forward strand.
TACAACTTTATCAATCACAACATTAACGTTGTATTTGTTTTTAATGGTATCTAGGTTGAATGTCAGTTCATCCAGTGTGTGCATGCCTACGATAACATCGTTACTACGCAGACAAGTGATGTACTCTGGATACTGCTCAACAATAGTGATTTTCACATCAGGGTCGGCAAAACGCAGATATTTGGCAAAAGTTGAACCACCTACACCTCCACCAAGCACCACAACGTGGGCGGCTGATTTAGCGTAGACTTTTTCACTTGCACCGAAAATACCGGTAGCAGCGACTGCTGAAGCACCAAATACTTTCATCAAGTCACGACGGGTGATTTTACCGTCAAAGGTTTTATTTTCTAATTGGCTCATTTTTGACCTCCTGTCGCTTGGTCTACAGCGTTATCAGCTTGAAGTGCTTCGTTAAGACTAGTGTTTTCCCACTGCTTAACAGGCTGTTTTTCAAACCAAACTGCCATTGCCTTAATCTCTTTATCGGTAAAGCCGCGCGCCACACGATCCATAATAATGGCAGGGCGCGTGCCTTCACGGTAAGCAATCATTGCTTTAGTGAATTGCTCTGCCGGCATACCAGCTAAAGGTGGCATAGCTTCTAAAAATTCTTGACCATTAGTGCCGTGACATGGCGCACATTGCCATGCCATCGCCGCACCCGTTGCCATAGGGTTTTGACCTGCTGCGAATACAGTTTGTGTTGCAGTAAGAGCCAAAGCACCGATTAATAATTTCATTTTCATCATCTTCTCCTAACCCTTACTGTGCCCAAACCCAGAAACCTGAGATAAAGAACTGGATAACCCATAGCACCATAATCCAAATGGCTACGGTACCAATACGATCAACCGTTGCACTCGGTGTGTAAACGCCAACGGTTTGACCCGATTTCCATGCAATCGTTAGGAAGTAAGCTAATACGCTTCCGCCAACAATGGCAAAAGTTAAGAAGAACAGACCTGTTGAGTACCAGTCGGTGACGACTTTATAGTCCATAAAGTTGTAACCAAAGAAGCCATCCAAAATACCGTAACGTAGCATCTCACGAGCAATAGCGATGATTAAACCTGCCACTAAAGCAATTGGAAGCGCCATGTAGCTACACATGTTGTATGAGTTACCACGCAGACGAACTGCACCCCAGATAGCCGGTAGCAATACCGCAACCCCACCTAAGATTCCCCATAGAGAAGTCGCGAAATCACCTGCGGTTGCTGGAATGGTCATCATCCACGCAACGTAGAGTACGAAAGAGATAACAGAACCTACTGCAATCCATTTTTTACCAACGTTTGCGGCAAAATCTAGATAGTCCATGTCTGCATCTTCACGAACCATTTTGAAACGACGGTAAGTGACCAACATGGCACCGGTTACCGGAATCGCCAAGCTGATAAAGAATGCAAAGCGCCATAGGTTGTATGCGTGAAGTTTAGAACCAGAGTAATCCAGTACACCGTTTTGTAGGTACCACTCTTTCCAAAGTTCAGGGTGCAGGATTTGTGAAGTTAGGCTGTGCATAATGAAACCAACCACTAGCATCAGCGCCAAGCTTACTAACATCCAAATACGACCACGTGGCTCAACGGTTTTGTCTTTGTTCTTACTGTTCATAAAGTAATACGCATACATCGACCAGTAAGCCAAGATGAGGATAATAATAAAGCCGATTACCCAGTCCGCAGACAGTACGTTAGAGGTATACCAGTGCGGATCATAAACCACCTGAACGAATAACAGCGGAGCGACCCCGATTACGATAGCTACCGATACCGAAACCTTAGCGATCTCTAGCATGGCTGCCGCTAGACGACGCCATTTAGCATCGTTTTTGAAAGCGCCAAAAATAGTGATGGCAGAAGTACCCAGCATAAGTTGTACAAACAAGATATGCAGAGCAAAAGTTAATACACCTAAACCAATAAAGATGATTGGGTAGGTTGGTACGCCCGCTGGATTACGCAGCGCGTACATCATCTCAGTGACCTGAGCTACTTGAGAAGCGTCCATTATTTCACCTCCTGTGAGATAGCTGCACTGGCAACTTTATCTGCGGCTTGTTTTTCAGCCAGCGCACGGTTGCGAGTGTCTACTTCTTTTTGAATTGCTGCAGTAATCGCCGCCTGACCACCTGTTTTATTCATAACCAGGTAAGCAGAGATGGCTTCAACTTCAGAGTCCAACATTGGCATTTTTGGCATATAAGCGATGTTACCGGTAGTCAATACACCCTTAACATACTTCTCCATACGCGCTTGCGTAATACCTTCAGGGAAGTAGCGGTGTAAAGGACGAATACCTGTTTCACTTGGAGAGTGACAGTTTGAACAATAAACCATAGTGATATATTCACCCGCTTGGATTTTGTTTCCGTCAGTCACGGTTTGTAAGTGCTCAGGGGTAAATGGGTGTGCTTTCAAAATACCGACTTTTTCGATTGTTGGTAGCTGAGATTTGATATCCATTCCAGGTACATCTTTACCAATAACCTGATTGGAATAAACGTACTGTCCAGCAACCCAAGGCTTACGCATAGATTCACGTGCAGTCTCTTCAGGCCATAGACCTGCAACCAAAATAACTACTGCCATCGCACCGGCAAAACCTTCAACCAATACTTTTGGACGAAGCATGGTAATCACGAAGTAAGCCAAAGTACCGGCTAATACCGCCATAATGCTGGTTTCAAAATAATCCGGTAGACGGTTTTCCATTACCAAGATAGCTTGGCTAGGAACAGAGGTTAAATAAGCTTGGAAGAACAATGCACCAGCGATAGTTGAGATAATCCCTAACCAACCCAGTTTACGTGCCATCTCTTTTTTGAAAGCTTCATCTTTAATACCGGCAACCACAATACCACCAACAACCGCAGTCATAGTGAACATGAATGAGATACGCATCGCCATTTGAATGAAGGTGTTAGTTCCGTAGAAACCATTTAGGTAACCGCCTTCAGTGAACCATTGCTCTTTACCCGGTAGCATCATGAAAGACAAGATACCGATAATAATGATCATAGTAGCGAGTGATGCGATACCAAAAATCACCGAAATCTTCATGTGGGTTTTCTTATCGACCTTACCGACTAGGTAAACAATCATGTAAACACCAACAACCTCAATCACGAAGAAGACCCATTCCGTCGCCCATTTCCAAACGAACGAGTGAATTAGAGCACCAATCCCGTTAGGGCTAGCTACCGTGGTTGAATACCAAATACCTGGTCCAGTAATAGAACCGGCAACATAGGTGAAGACCATTAGGAAAAGACCATATTTCTTAACGAAATCCAATAGGTCATCGCGGTCTTCACGATAAGATTTGTGCGATAGATACGCAAACAACAATGCCGCTCCCACAGAGGTATGGGATGCAAGAACATGGAAGGTTGCAATTAACGCGACCACCCAGCCGGAACCGACCATCGGTTCGAACCAAGTAGGGTAAAGGCTAATTAAGTCCATTTTAATTTCCTTACAATTAGTGTGGTTTATCTATACATAAGTCTAGCTTATGTAGCTGGGTCGTATTCTAGGCAATACAGTAAGGAAATGATATTCAAAAAGTTTTATTGATGTGAATATAAAAAAATTTATGAGTATATCTGTCATGTTGATAAATATACAAAAAGAGTTGTTTTACTAGAAAGGTTGTATAGGTTTTTAGCTAATAAATCTAGCTATATATCCATGTTTGCGTTGGTTGGTGATACATAGCTATACAAATTACTCTACAGAATACGCTTATAAAGTGAAGTTTTTGCTTTGTGAAGAATTTGTTAATGCCTTTATATCCGTTTCAAATAGGGTTTCAGTTTCCCATTCTTGTTCACTAACACGCGTAATCAACTGTGCTGTCATGGCTGGAGAGTTGCCGGCAATCACAAACAAACGACCGCCAAGGGTTAGTTTGAGTTTGTAGTCTTCTGGTACTTTTGGCACAGATCCAGTTAAAACAATGGCATCGTATTGCGTGTTGTCATCCCAGTTTTGGCTAGCATCACCCACTTGGAAGGTGATGTTCTCAAACTGGCCTAAACGCGACTTAGTAATTTCTTGCAGGTCGGCATGTTGTTCAATAGTGGTAACACTTTTGCTCAGTTGAGCAAGCAGGGCGGTCAAGTAACCAGAACCGGTACCAATTTCCAGCACCGTTTCTTCTTCGTCAATATCCAAAGCCTGCAGCAGTTTGCCTTCGTATTTAGGTGCCATCATAAACTCACCGTGACCAATCGGTAGTTCGATGTCTGTATAAGCCAACTCTTGCTGGCTTTCTGCAACATATTCATGACGCGGAGTATCTAAAAGCAGATCAAGAATACGGGGATCAAGTACATCCCAAGGACGAATTTGCTGTTCTACCATGAAAAAACGCGCTTGATCTAAATTCATTTTTATACCCTTATCTAATCTTATTTGATATAACTCTGGAGTTAAGAATTTGGACTGGATGGAAAATCCAAAACCGAGAGATTATAGCGAATAATTTGATGCTTTGCATCAAGTGATGCATTCCATAAAAAAGACGAATTAATGAAAGTTACCAAAAATGAATTGTTGCACGCCATTCAAAACCGCCAAACCCTAAAACCGTTAATGGGTGATGATAAAAGGATTGAACTATTGGCGTTGCCGGCTAAGTTTACCGATAGCAGCTGTTCTGTTTGGGTTGGTGAATTAGCAGATAGCAAAATCATTATCAAAATAGCCGATGGAGACATAGGTTCGCCATTTTGGCAGATGTTGCAGAATGTATTTGGTTTTTCTATCGAGCAAAATTTTATTCACGCTAAAGAGGTCTATACACAAATCTCTGCGTGCAGCAGTTTGCATATTGCAAAAGTATTGGATGTCTTTAATGTGAATAAGCACCCAGTTCTTATTATGGAGTTTATTGAGGGCTATGCATTAGATACCGATTTACTGAACGTTGAAATGGTAACGGATTTGGCAGATTATTTAGCGCATATGCATAGCCGTAAACTGAGTGACTTTGGTTGCTTAGCAAGTTCTCAAGCCTCTCATCAAGAGGTGACGTCAGAGCAATGTGCAAAATGGTTTACCCAGCTAACTCACTTTCTAAGGCCATTATTTATATCTAAATTTGAAAGCGCCTTAGCCGGCTACCCAAATAAAGACCTAGATGAAATTTTGTCTCATAGTGGTAAATCGATTGCAGCCTTTGTACCCGTTATGATGGAC
>JAASTL010000051.1 GCA_021767305.1 Piscirickettsiaceae bacterium
GCATATTCAGCTCCGCCAGCAACCATAACATCAACATCGCCATATTGGATCATACGTGCAGCATCACCAATGGAATGAGTACCCGTTGCACAGGCCGTTGCGATGGCCATATTCGGGCCTTTTAGACCAAACATAATGGAAAGGTTACCAGAGATCATATTCACAATAGAGCTCGGTACAAAGAATGGAGAAACGCGTCTTGGTCCAGAACCCAGCATATTACTATGCTGACTTTCAATAGAGCCGATTCCACCAATACCAGAACCCATTGAAACGCCGATACGACCTGCATTTTCATCAGTCACTTCTAGGCCAGAATCTTGAATGGCTTGTGCACCTGCAGCAATACCGTAATGGATAAATGGGTCCATTTTTTTGGCTTCTTTCGGTTTGATATATTCGGTAACATCAAAGCCTTTAACTTCACCGCCAAACTTAACAGCAAAAGGTTCTGTATCAAACTTAGTAATTGGTTCGATACCACTTTTACCGGCTAGAATATTTTTCCAGTTTTCTTCAACGTTCAATCCAACAGCAGATAGAACACCCAATCCCGTAATGACAACTCGACGCTTTGACAAAACAGCACCCTCTTTTATTTAATCAACTCTGAATAACTTTGGTATGTGCGCCATTCAAAGTTAACTGTTTATTTTCTGGCAAAAAAAAAGCCGCTTTTAAACGGCTTTTTTAAATCAAATCTAATATTTGATTATAGGTTCGCTTCTACGTATGCAGTAGCTTGCGCTAGAGTAGAGATTTTCTCAGCTTCTTCATCTGGAATCTCACAATCAAATTCTTCTTCCAACGCCATTACTAGCTCAACAGTGTCAAGAGAATCTGCACCTAGGTCATCAACGAAAGAAGCATCAGCTGTTACCTGATCTTCTTCTACACCTAGTTGCTCAACTACGATTTTCTTTACGCGTTCTTCAATACTGCTCATGGAATTCTCCAATTATGTGTTTGTTTAATTAAGTTAAAAATAAAATTTGCGCTATTTTCCCTCTAACGCAAAAGTTTTTCAAGTTTTATATTCCAATTTGTCCTGACAAACTTTAAGGTCTTTTGTTCAAATTAGATTAATTTTTATAGTCTGTAGGGCGTAGAACAACTACACCATGTACATACCGCCATTTACATTCAGTGTTTGACCCGTGATATAAGATCCGCCTTCACCCGCTAAGAACGTCACTGCTTTTGCGATATCTTCAGGCTGACCAAGACTTTGCAGTGGAATTTGCGTAGTTAATGCTTGACGTTGCTCTTCAGGCAAAGCTTTAGTCATGTCAGTATCGATAAAACCTGGTGCAATGGTATTTACGGTAATACCGCGTGCTCCGACTTCACGAGCCAATGATTTACTAAAACCGATAATTCCAGCCTTAGCTGCGGCATAGTTAGTTTGTCCAGCATTGCCCATTACACCAACAACCGAGGCGATATTAATAATACGACCTTGTTTTGCTTTCATCATGCCACGCAGACAAGCTTTAGACATGCGGTATACAGAACTTAGGTTGGTCTGCATAATGTCATCCCACTCTTCGTCTTTCATGCGCATCAATAAGTTATCACGTGTGATACCGGCGTTATTCACCAGAATAGTCGGTACCCCAAACTCCTTGGTAATTTCTGCCAGTACTTCGGTAATCATGTCAGCATTGGTGACATTCAAACATTTACCTGTGCCTTGGGCACCTGCCTCAGCAAGATAGGCAGAAATCGCTTCCGCACCTGAATCTGAAGTTGCCGTACCAATTACCGTTGCGCCTTGTGCGGCTAAATCCAATGCAATCGCTTTTCCGATTCCGCGGCTTGCACCGGTAACAAAGGCTACTTTACCTGTTAACATTTGTATCCACCTTATACTGAATATGTTATGACTGAATGAGTTATGACTGAATGAGTTATCTATTTAGTCGACTATTTAAATTTCGCTTATTTTATAGTGTTGCCAACGCTTTTTCTAGCGAGGCGTTATCGAAGACTGGCTGCATGCCCATCTTTCTATCAATTCTACGATTCAAGCCCATTAACACTTTACCTGGACCTAACTCATAAAGAGACTCAACACCACTGTCTTTCATATGAGTTACTGTTTTAACCCACTGAACAGGTTGATATAACTGTTTAACTAATAACTCTTTAATTTCGTCTACGGAAGTAGCTTGCGAATAATGTACATTATGCAACACAGGGACTTTAGGCATTTGCATATCCATAGCCGCTAATTTTTCTGCTAACTGGTCAGCTGCCGGCTTCATCAGCGAACAATGAGAAGGGACGCTTACCGGAAGTGGAACAACACGCGATGCCCCAGCTTCGGTAGCAACTTCCATGGCTTGATCAACCGCGGCTTTGTAACCAGCAATAACCACCTGCCCTGGTGAGTTGAAATTAACGGCTTCTACGACACCATCAACCTGAGCACAAACTTCAACTACTTTATCGTCATCAAGACCTAAAACCGCTGCCATAGCACCTTCACCGGCACCCACGGCTGATTGCATTAAACGCCCACGCTCGGCAACCAACTCAATACCTTGCGCTAACGTCATAGACTCGCTAGCCACTAGTGCCGTATATTCACCTAAAGAGTGCCCTGCCATAAAAGCTGGTGATAATTCTTTTTGAGATTGCAATGTTCTGTAAACAGCAATACCTGCAGCCAACATCGCGGGCTGAGTAACATCAGTTTGGTTTAATTTACCATCCGCATCATTTTGTACTAAATCCCATAGGTCATAACCCAAAACATCTGAAGCTTCTTGATAAACCTCGGTTACTTGAGAATTAGACTCTGCTAATTCAGCCAACATTCCAACTGATTGAGACCCTTGACCAGGGAAAACAAATGCATATGACATAATTAATCCTATTAAAACAACGCTGTTTGTAATACAGGGAATAAACCCTAAAAAAACAAAAAGGCTTTGTAAAACAAAGCCTAGATATTTAAAAATTCTAATTAATATTTAATGAGTGCTGAGCCCCAAGTAAAGCCACCGCCAAAGGCTTCCAACAGTAATGTTTGACCACGTTGAATACGCCCATCTCTTAACGCCTCGTCTAACGCCAATGGTATCGATGCACTAGATGTATTGGCATGCTTATTTACGGTAACTACGGTTTGCTCATCTTTCAACCTAAGCTTTTTTGCCGTCGCTTTGATAATACGCAGGTTAGCCTGGTGCGGCACTAAGAAATCGACATCTTCTTTTTGCATATTATTCGCAGCTAAAGTTTCGCTGGCGATTCGACTTAAGGTATTGACGGCAACTTTGAAAACTTCATTACCTTTCATCGCCATGGTTCTTTCGGCGACCTCATCGGTTTGCGGTAACTTAGATATGCCCGATGGCACATGTAATAACTCTTCATACTCACCATCAGCATGAATGTGAGTTGAAAGAATCCCGGCTTCAGTAGAAGCTTCTAACAGCACAGCTCCAGCTCCATCACCAAACAGAACACAAGTATTTCTATCTTCCCAGTTGGTAATACGTGATAGAGTTTCCGCACCTACCACTAATGCTTTTTTTGACATGCCTGTTTTAATAAACTGATCTGCCACACTTAAGGCATACACAAAACCTGAGCAGACCGCTTGAATATCAAAAGCTGGGCAACCATGAATATTTAAACGTTGCTGTAATAAACAGGCGGTACTTGGAAAGGTTTTATCAGGCGTGGTAGTGGCAACAATAATCAAATCAATGCTATTCGCATCAACCCCTGCGGCTTCAATGGCCTTTCTTGAGGCTACTTCTGCTAAGTCACAGGTAGTTTGACCATCTTCAACAATGTGGCGCTGTTCGATACCAGTACGCTCACGAATCCATTCGTCACTGGTTTCGACCATTTTTTCTAGGTCAAAATTGGTTAAGATTTTTTCTGGCAAGTAGCCGCCGGTGCCAATGATTCGGCTATATATTTTTTGGCTCATATTTTTATTCTTATCTAGTCACAATCGTCATTGATTGCCTACCATACAATAAAATGGTCACTTAGACCATTCAATTCATCTTTGATAAAGTACTTATTGAATATTAAGCTTGTTTTGTAGAGCTCATTTCTGCTTCTGCCGATTTCTCTTTTAGCAGTACAGAAACCTCATTGGATATGAGTTCTGGAACATTTTTGATGACTTCAAGGCGAGCTTCTTTAATGGCATGAAAAAAAGCGAACTGGTCTGCACCACCATGACTTTTGACAACAATTTTACGCAACCCCAATAAAGAGGCACCATTGTATTGACGCGGATCAACCTTATCTTTGAACGCTTTCAAGACCGGGTAAGCCATTAAAGCCACTAGCTTGGTAAAGATGTTTTTATTGAACGCTTGCTTGAGATAGAAAGAGATCATCTTTGCCACCCCTTCACTCGACTTGAGTGCGATATTACCATCAAAACCATCACAAGCGACCACATCAGTGTCACCTTTATAAATATCATCCCCTTCCACATAACCTACATAATTAATAGAGGTATCTACTAAAAGAGAATGGGCATCTTTAATACGCTGGTGACCTTTAATTTCTTCTTCACCAATGTTCAACAAGCCAACACGAGGTTTACTGTTTTCATCAACCGCTTGGGAAAGAACTGAACCCATTAAAGCAAACTGCATAAGGTTTTCACCCGTACAACCGACGTTAGCGCCCAAATCCAAAACATGGACGTGGCCTTTCATAGTTGGCATAGAGGTGCAAATTGCTGGACGTTCAATTCCTGGAATCGTTTTCAAAACAAATTTTGCTACTGCCATTAAAGCACCGGTATTACCCGCACTTACGCAAGCATGAGCAGCATCATCTTTGACCAGATTAAGAGCGATACGCATTGAAGACTGACGCTTATTTCTGAGTGCTTTGGAAGGCAGATCATCCATTTCAACAATCTGTTCGGCATGCTGAGTGGAGATACGAGAAGCATCATAGGAATGTTTGGCAAGCTCTGCTTGAACGAGAGATTCTTGACCAACCAAAATGATATGAATATCAGGAAAGGTATTGATTGCATCAATCGACGCTGGAACAGTGACACTTAATCCGTGATCACCGCCCATCGCATCAATTGCTATTTTCGTAGTCAAGTTAGATTACGCCTTATCTTGAACTACTTTTTTACCTTTGTAGTAACCATCTGCAGTTACGTGGTGACGACGGTGAACTTCACCAGTAGTTTCATCTACAGTAATTGCAGCTGCACTAATTGCATCATGTGAACGACGCATTCCACGTTTTGATGGAGTCTTACGGTTTTGTTGAACTGCCATGACAATCTCCTAAATTAAAAATTATTACTATTTCTTCAAGCCCTGTAATACAGCAAATGGATTCGGCTTTTCAGCTTGTTCCTCAGCAGTATCAGCAGGCTTAATCTCAGCTTCAGCGGCTCCATTAAATTCGGGAGCAGTAGAATCTTCATTAATGGGTACCATCGGTACACACAATAAAAGCTCTTCTTCTATCCACTCAAATGGAGATATTTTATCGCCATCAAGCTCATAGACTTCTACATCAGCTGGTAAATCTTCTGTCAATGCCAGCGATTCAGTAAGCACACCTTTGACTTCAGTAGTCACTGGCAAGTCAAAAGTCGTGAGCGATCGCTGACATTGCAAACTTAAACGGGTATTGAGCTTCATGACAAACGCGGGAAACTTCAACGCTTTGTCATAAAAAAAATCTAACTGAACTTCAACCTCAGCATCACTTGGTTCAACCACTTCTGCTAAGCGTTTCAAGCGGCTTTGTTTGACCATGCCAGTGAACTTTTTATCGTGGTTCACAGCGCTTATTGGGTCAATCCATTCAGGTAGCTTATTTAACATAGGCGCGCATCATACTCTCAAAGCCGATTGAAGTCAAAAAATTATCCGCTAAAAAACATAAATTTTCGTTTGTTCTCATTAGCTTAGACCTGCAAGATTACTCTGAACAAATTGCCTTGCCAAACCCAGCTTCAAACTGAGCAGACAATACATATATTTATCAATAGCTTAGTTAAAGACTAATTCACTACTTAGTCGACTACTTAATTAACAACTTTATTATCAAATTAATGCCAAAGCTTAAAGTTTTTTTGCATCGCTTTTTGGATAAGCTAAAATCCATGCATTGAATTTTATAAGTTGGTTTGCTAAATCATTATTAAACCGACTGTCAATGACAATACCAATCCTTAAGTAAACCGACGGTTTTTTCATGCAAATGCCCCCAATGCCCCCAATTGTTTTAGCTTCAACCTCTCCTTTTAGAAAAGTCCTACTGGAAAAACTCCATCTCGAGTTTTTGCAAGACAAACCTTTGATAGACGAATCCAGCTTAAGCGGGGAATCTCCCAAAGACATGGTTATTAGACTGGCAAAAGCCAAAGCTGAAAAATTCCAAAAGCAATATCCGCAGCACATTATTATTGCCTCAGATCAAAGTGCCGTGTTTGCTGGGCAACCCATTGGCAAGCCGACCGACAAAGCCGATGCGATTAGACAGCTAAGCCAATTTAGCGGCCAAACGATTACTTTCTATACAGCGATGTGTGTGATCAACACCCAAAGTAAGCAAACTTTTGAATATGTAGATACGACTCAAGTTTATTTTAGAACCTTGTCTACA
>JAASTL010000052.1 GCA_021767305.1 Piscirickettsiaceae bacterium
CATCTTGGGTGGTTAGAAGATCCCTCGGCTTCGCTCGGGATGACAGTGTTGATTGCTCAGGGGGGACAGTGTTAATTTCTCCGGGGATGACTATGTTAATTTCTCGGGGAACGACAGTGTTTGTTGCTTGAGAGTACAAAATACAATATTTAAAGTGGCATTATTAAAAATGGAAAAACTCATGAAATTAGATGCATTTAAAGCCTACGATATTCGTGGCAAGGTACCCGAAGATTTAAACGATGATTTAGCTTATAAAATTGGGCGTGCCTTTGTTAGTGAGCTTAATGCTAAAAGCGTGATTGTTGGCCGTGATATTCGCCTTGAGAGCGAGGGCCTTTCGATAGCCTTAATTAAAGGTTTAACAGCAGCCGGTGCTGATGTTATTGATCTAGGTTTGTGCGGTACGGAAGAGGTTTACTTTACCACTTTTCACCAAGGAACTGATGGCGGTATTATGATTACCGCAAGCCACAATCCAAAAGGCTACAACGGTTTAAAACTGGTTGCTAAGGGCTCAAAACCAATCTCTGGCGATACTGGACTCAAAGCCATTGCCAAGCGAATCTTAGAGGATAATTTGGGCTCTGTAGCGCAAGCACCAGGTAAAGTCATTCTTAATAGTGATAAAACCGATTATATTGATCATTTAATGAGCTATGTCGATTTAGCTAACCTTAAACCACTTAAGCTGGTTATGGATGTGGGTAATGGTGCTGCAGGTGCGGTTATTAAAGATATTGCGGCTCGCCTACCTTTTGAGTGTGTGTTTGTGAACGCCACCCCTGATGGGCATTTTCCTAATGGTGTACCCAACCCACTTTTACCCGAAAATAGAGCGACTACCGCTAATGCTGTAAAAGAGCATAATGCTGACTTTGGTATTGCATGGGATGGCGATTTTGATCGCTGTTTTTTGTTTGATGAAAACGGGGATTTTATTGAAGGCTATTATTTAGTTGGGTTACTCGCGGAAATGTTGTTGAGCAAAACTCCTGGCGCCAAAATCATTCATGACCCTCGTTTAACTTGGAACACCATTGACCAAGTCATTCAAGCCGGTGGGCAACCTGTTCAATCGAAAACAGGGCATGCATTTATTAAAGAACGCATGCGTTTAGAAGATGCCGTTTATGGTGGCGAAATGTCGGCTCACCATTACTTTAAAGACTTTGCCTATTGTGATTCTGGAATGATTCCATGGCTGTTAATTGCCGAGCTGGTTTCGGTAAATGGTAAATCGTTGTCAAGCTTAGTAAAAGCGCGCCAAGCGGCCTACCCTTGTAGCGGTGAAATTAATTATAAAGTCACCGATGTACCGGCCATTTTGCAGCGCATTTTAGATTATTACCAACCACAACACCCTGAACTTGATCAAACAGATGGTGTGAGCTTAGATTTTGGCGACTGGAGAATGAATATTCGCTCCTCCAACACCGAACCTCTTTTGCGTTTAAATGTTGAAAGTAAAGCCAATGAGTCTTTAGTGTGGGAAAAGGTAAAAGAAATTGAAGGTTTAATTAACGCTTAACAAATGTATAGAAAATGCTTAGTGAAGACGTAGCTGTCGTTGCGAGCAAACGAGGTATTGAACTTACCTTTATTACAACACACCTCTATTAGCTAGTAAATTAACTTACCGAAATGTCGCTTTTCTGGTAATCTTAAGTAGTTAATTTGCTCTAGCTTATTTAAGAAAAAATTCACAACCGGGTTAATTTACGTAAATAAACTATATAGCCTATTTGTGCAAGCAGCATCTACACTTCAAAGCATAACCACTTCATAACACTTGGAGACACCTCACCGCATGTTAGAAACCTCAACAGGACTCAAAGCGAATAACAATTCGCCGTTTGCATTTCGTTTGATTGATTTATCTTTAATGATTATTTCATCACTGTTGGTAATGGCCATATTCGATATTCAATTCAATCAAGATTATGCCCTGCTCCTGTTTGTAACGATTGCCGTATTTTCTATACTTGCAGAGTCTTTTCAACTTTACGTTAAGCTCCGTTTGCGCCGGTTTATTAATCGCGTTCTAAACGTTTTTGCCGTCACCACCATGACGTTTTTGATTGTGACTGCGATTTTGTTTGTGATCAAAGAAGGTGAGACCTTTTCACGTATTGTAGTTGGGGCTTGGTATATTCTTCATTTAGTTAGCTTGATTGGCTGGCGAATTCTTTACCGCAGCATTAAGCATCGCCGTTACTTACAAGGTAAAAACTTACGTAAGGTGGCTATTATTGGCTTAAACCCAACAGCGCGAACATTAAAGACTGAAATTGAGACTTACCCTGAACTCGGATATCAATTTACGGGTTATTATGATGATCGTGAAACCGAGCGATTAAAGGGCGACTTGTCTGATTTTAAAGGTAATGTAGATGCTGCACTCAAAGAAGCCCAGAAAGGCGAACTTGATAGTGTTTATATCTGTATTCCTCTGACGGCAGAAACCCGAATCGCTAGAATTATCCATAAGCTGAGCGATTCCACGGTTAATGTTTACATGGTGCCCGATTTCCTTCTCAGCAGCTTAATGCACGGCAACATTGGTACTTTAGGCAATATGGATACCATTAGTGTTTTTGAGTCCCCTGTTTCGGGTAGTCAAGAGTTCTATAAACGCACTTTTGATATTCTCTTTAGCTTAACGGTTTTAATTGTTTTATTGCCGCTGTTCTTAGTTATTGGCATTCTTATCAAAGCCACCTCAAAAGGTCCTGTTTTCTTTAGGCAAGACCGTTACGGGTTAGATGGACAATCTATTGGTGTTTATAAATTCCGTTCAATGCGCGTTATGGAAAATGCCGCTAAAGTCACCCAAGCGACAAAAAATGATCCGCGCATAACACCTATTGGCGGTTTCTTACGCCGCACGTCTTTAGATGAACTGCCGCAGTTTATTAATGTTTTAAAAGGTGATATGTCCGTAGTTGGCCCACGGCCTCACGCGGTTGCCCACAACGAGGAATACCGTAAAAAAGTAGATTACTATATGCTGCGCCATAAAGTAAAACCTGGCATTACCGGTTGGGCCCAAATTAACGGTTGGCGCGGTGAAACCGATACGGTTGAAAAAATGGAAAAACGCATTGAATATGACCTGCAATATATTCGTAACTGGACATTATGGTGGGATATTAAGATTGTTTTTTTGACGGTTTTTAAAGGCTTTATTAATAAGAATGCTTATTAGTCGTTAGTCGTTAGTCGTTAGTCGTTAGTCGTTAGTCGTTAGAAAATTATTGTTTTAGGTGGCTATTTTGTCTCTTTTATTTCGTTATCGTTTTGCCATCTTTTTTGTAACTTTAACGATTTTATTATGGGGTATTTTTCGCCCTACACCGCCACCAGATATTTTTACCCATTCCGATAAGTACATGCACCTTATTGCTTTTTTTGGATTTAGCTTAGCGGCTCGGTTTGCATTTATTCAGCAAAATGGTGTGCTCATCTGGCTCAATCTAATGATTACCGCTCCGCTGCTTGAATACCTGCAACACTTTTTTCAAAATCAAAGGCAATTTAGCTTAGAAGACGCTTTGGCAAACTTTTTAGGTGTAATGCTTGCTTTGTTAATTTGGAAACTTTTTGCTAAGAATTTAGCATTGAGAATAGCCAGTGTTCATCGCAAAAATCGGATGTGAACAAAACTTGCCTGCGAAATAGTTCTATTGATGATAGAAAAATCAAACGCGCTTTTTAATATGCCTATGAGTAACAGCTAATACTGCAATGGCACAAACTAAAGTATAGGTCAGTGCATTGGCAGGGATTTGCAGATTAAAGTCGGTAAAAGAGTGAATCATAATGGCGATAATGGCCATCATGGCGCCAAAACCTATGCCACTGCGATAGTGAGACTGCTGATTTCTGAGCGCTTTAAAGGCAAAGAATAGTGCCATTAAAGAGAAAATGAGCAATGGAATACTACCAATGAGCCCAAACTCTACCCAAAACTGAATATAGTCATTGTGAGCATGATCAAAATGCCCACCAAAACTTGGTCCTGCATGACTTATAAAAACCACCTCGTAGCTACCAGCACCATGACCTGTAAATGCCTTTTCTTGGGCTAACGGAATGGAGTTGGTAAAGGCAATGCCGCGCAGGTCATTAATATCAAAAACGAGCTTACCATCTTCTTGAGACACTGATACCTCAGTATTAACCAAACGATCTTTTAGTCTTTCAAGACCAAAGTACTGACTAATAACCAAAATATCTATCACTATAAAACTGATCAGAATGGCAAGGTTGCGTTTACGGTGCTCTTTAAAAGTCAGAATAAATAAAAATCCGGTAATAATTAAGCTAGAAACAAACGCCGTATTTCCCATGCGCGATTGAGTCATCACTAAACCAATTACCATAATAATAATTGCAAGACGAATCAGCAGTTTATTACTTAGCAATAATTCCACTGTATTGACCCAATTAAACTTTTTACCATCACGCATTGCCATCATAAAACCGATACTTAAAGCAATCGTCATTTCTAAATAACCCGCTAAGTGGTTTCGGTTAACAAAAGTTCCCGTGGCTTTGCCTAAATAATGCTCTTTAGGTACGCCAAACAACCATTCAATGCCAGACAAAACCATGGATGCACCGTAAAAAGCTTGGAATGCACCGCTCACAAGTAAAACGCCTAACAACCAGTTGAGGCGTTTACGGGTATTAAAAATAGCAATAACAACAATAAAAAACAGGCTGTAAGAGATACCTAGCATGAGATATTGGAAAGTTGCTCCGGGGTTGGCAGACAGTCCGGCTAACCATTGAATAGCAACCCATAGCTGCGTTAAAACCAAAAGGCCGAGCATCAAAAGACCTATTTTCATGCTTTTGTGATGAAACTGTGGATTTTTGAATAACGAAACACCCCACAATAAGGCGATTGCACTGATCATCATAATCAATAAACCCACCGACCAATCACGGTTACTTCCCAGAGGCAGTGGCGCCCAAATAATCAGCAAGAGAATCGAAGCAACAATCGTGCGATCGAGTTTTGAGTGAGAATTATCTACTGGAGAAGAGTGGCTGTTCATCAAAGGCGTCTAATGGTATTTGGCTGAATATTTATTTATAAAGATTCAATAATATTACCTATTCAAACATAATAAAACCAGTTAATTATTTAGTATAAAAGCTTATGCAAATAGTGTAACAAGTGATGATTTGGCTACAAAAACATAATCGTAGCCTTATAAACGAAAAAACCCCAGGTTAATCAATAACCTAGGGTTTGAATATGGTGCGAGCGGAGAGACTCGAACTCTCACACCAAAGGCACCAGAACCTAAATCTGGCGTGTCTACCAATTCCACCACGCTCGCAAATGTGGTGGTCGCACCTGGAATCGAACCAGGGACACAAGGATTTTCAATCCTTTGCTCTACCAACTGAGCTATGCGACCAAATTAGAATGCGCGTATTTTAGTTAGGTGACTAGCCTCTGTCAATCGTTTTTTGAAAAAAGAATGAAAATAATTAGGCAAACAATGGGTAAACAAATTATTCACTTAATTTATGGGTTATTTGTTGTTAGCAAGTTGCTTAAAATCGCTTTGCCATTCTCTTAAACTCTTTTGTAAATTCCCTACCTGTTCTACTTCTAAAGTGGGTTGCAACTGCATAATAAATTCAACCATTGCCTGCCGGTTTTCTTTGTTTTTGATTTTAAAGGCCTCACTCCACTGTGCTTTTCTATTGGTAAATAATTGCATGAGTGCATCAGCACTCTGTTTATCTGATGTTTGTGAAAAAATCTTTTGCAAAGCTTCTCGCCATGCCACTCGATTTTGATAGAAATAAGGTGGCATCCAAGGTTTATTTATTGACCAGTTTTTTATGGTCTGTTTTTGCTCTTCGGTGACATAACCCAAATTATCTTGCAGGAATTCCAGCATCTTCTGCTCGGTTTTTAAACGCGATTCTTCTATACCGATCTCTAAATTGTCTTTGGCATAATCTGCCGTTTTATCTTGCAGGTTTTCAAGTAACTCTGCTTTTTGCGCTGGCGTCATCACCAACATCAAGGGGACGGCTTGTTTGCCTATTTGCGTAAATACGGTTTGAAAATGGCTTTCAAACTCTAAAATGAACTCCTTTATCTGCTGTTCTGATAGTGGGTCATTCAAGGCATTTTCAATTTTTGCGAGTGATTCAGCATATTTGGGTAACTGCGTAGTTCGATGCCAATCAAGCAATTCATCTAGCGCTTTATCAAACTGTGGTTCTTGAAAATCTTGCAGCGTAACGTAATCATTCAAATACCAAGGAATAAGCCAATCTAGCTGGTTATAAATCCAGCGCGTTGAGCACGCACTTAGAAAAACCACCGGAATAATCACTAAGATCATTTTTTGAGCACTACTGATTTTCACATTCATTGACTCTCTGACTCACTGACTCTATGCATTATTTTAGTAATGATTGATTCGGAGCAATCATTGAATAGACTGCGATTGTTGCAGCATTTCCATTCTGCGCATGGGCATTTGATCGATTTGTTGATAGAAAAACGTTAAATCTAAATCATCCGATTGCTCTTTGACCTCTCCATCCTTACCGACTAA
>JAASTL010000053.1 GCA_021767305.1 Piscirickettsiaceae bacterium
ATCGGTAATAATGTCAACAAACACAAAACGATCTTTGTATTTATCTGAGAACACTTCATCTAACTGCGCTTGCATAGTTTTTGGATCTTCAATGCGTACACCGACATGTCCATAAGACTCTGCTAACTTAGTAAAGTCAGGCAGTGATTCCATGTAAGACATAGAGTAGCGACGCTCATAGAAGAACTCTTGCCACTGACGTACCATACCCAAGAAACCATTGTTTAAGCAGATAACTTTAACCGGTAGGCCGTACTGCAAACAGGTTGAAAGCTCTTGAATATTCATTTGAATGGAACCTTCGCCTGTCACACAGATAACCGTGGCATCTGGGTACGCCATTTGCGCTCCCATAGCCGCAGGTAGTCCGAAGCCCATGGTTCCCAAACCACCCGAGTTTATCCAACGACGTGGTTTATCAAACGGGTAGTACTGTGCCGCGTACATCTGGTGCTGTCCAACATCGGAAGCGACATAGGCATCACCGTTGGTCGCTTTCCAGACCGCTTCAACCGCAGCTTGAGGCTTGATTTTTGTGCCGGTTGCGTCATAGCGTAAACACTTGGTTGCACGCCACTCTTCAATCTGCTGCCACCAATCCGCCAGCGCTTCTTCGTCTTTTTTCTGTTTGGTTTTATCCAAAATCGCGTTCATCTCAGTCAAGACTTGCTTAACTGGACCGACGATTGGAATATCCACAATCACGTTTTTAGAAATTGACGCTGGGTCAATGTCGACGTGAATGATTTTTGCATCCGGACAGAACTTCTCAAGATTACCGGTAACACGGTCATCAAAGCGTGAACCGATGGCAATAATCACATCACTGTGATGCATCGCCAGATTGGCTTCGTAAGTACCGTGCATACCCAACATACCCAGTGCTTGCTTGTCGGTCATTGGGTAAGCACCCAAGCCCATCAAGGTCTGGTTAATTGGGAAACCAAGTTTACGAGTTAGTTCAGTCAGTTCTGCAGACGCATCACCTAAGACAACACCTCCACCCACATACAAAATTGGGCGTTTAGCAGAAAGCATCATTTCCACGGCTTTCTTAATTTGTCCACTATGGCCTTTCGTTACAGGCATGTAGGAGCGCATATCAACTTCTTGTGGATACACATAGTTGCTTGTGGCGTTTTGGATATCTTTCGGGATGTCAATCACAACCGGGCCAGGTCGGCCGGTTGTTGCCAGATAGAATGCTTTTTTGAGCGTATCGGCAAGGTCATTAACATCCTTGACCAAGAAGTTGTGTTTTACGATAGGTCTTGTAATCCCAACGGTATCAATCTCTTGGAATGCATCCAAGCCAATCAGTGCGGTTGGCACCTGACCTGTAATACACACCATAGGGATTGAGTCCATGTAAGCCGTTGCAATCCCAGTTACCGCGTTAGTTGCACCCGGGCCGGAAGTTACAAGTACCACTCCTGGTTTACCTGTAGAGCGTGCATAGCCATCAGCCGCGTGTACCGCAGCTTGCTCGTGACGCACTAAAATATGGCTTAGTTTTTTTGCGTCCGTATCAAGGGCATCATAGATTGGCAGTACTGCCCCACCAGGATAACCCCAAATGTGCTCTACGCCCTCATCTTCCAAATAATGAACAAGAATCTGGGCACCAGTCATTTCCACAACAATGGTCCTCTTTGTTAAATTTTTACTATGAATAAACATCACAAAGGTTGGGTGTGCTTTTTCGTAGTAAAAAGGAATTAAAATCAACGCAAATTTTTGCGTAGTGAACTCGCCATTATATAAGATTAAGAATCGTTTTAGAACCGTAAAGGCTTATTATTTAGACTGTTTTTAACTAAATACGGTAAAAAATTTTTACACAGATTAAAAACCTAGCAAATTACTAGGTCATTAGTTGTAAATTTTTGTAAATCCGATTGGAATTGAGTGGCGAAATTTATTGGTAATCGGAAAGGAAAAGCAGTGCGCGATAATGCTTCAATTCATCGATAGATTCATGAATATCGGCTAAGGCTAAATGCGCTGCTTTTTTATTGTGAGACTGATAGACCTTTGGCGCCCAGCGTTTTGCCAACTCTTTTAAGGTACTGACATCCAGATTACGATAATGGAAATAAGCCTCCAAAGTTGGCATTTGCTCAACTAAGAAGCGGCGATCTTGGCAAATGGTATTACCACACATCGGTGATTTACCGGCTGGGATATACTTTTTTAAAAAAGTGATGGTGGCAACTTCCGCTTCCGCCATCGTGACTGAACTTTGCTTAACACGTTCTGTTAAACCCGAATTACCATGATGTGTCACACACCATTCGTCCATTTTATCAAGTTCACCGGGTTCGGTTTGAATGGCAAAAACCGGCCCTTCGGCAACGACATTTAGCTCACTATCGGTGACTACTGTCGCTATTTCAATTATTTTATGTTCCTTAGGATCTAACCCGGTCATTTCCAAGTCAATCCAAATTAAGTTTTTTGCAGACTTCATAGTTTATTAACAGACATTTACGAGGTTACGAGCAATAAACACTGTAACCCTCACCTTGTTTTATTAGAATATGGCACTATCTTATAGAACTCATCACCAATAAAAAAGATTGAACATAGATTATGAACTGGATCACAACATTATTTCTGGCTGCCCTGTTTTTAAATTTGATTATTGAGGTTTGGCTTAATATTCGTAACCAATTTCATATTGGAACTCATAAAGATAAGGTCCCAGAGGACTTTAGTGAAGTGGTTACCTTAGAGGCGCATCAAAAAGCAGCCGACTACAGTCGCGCAAAACTTCAATTAGGACGTTTAGGGCTTTTCTATGATGCTGCCCTGTTGTGGCTTATGACATTAGGTGGCGGTTTTCAAGAAATCTATAGCATGTGGGCTGCCAGCGGACTTTCTCAGCAATGGCAAGAAGTCGCTTTTATTCTTTCTGTGTTCTGGATTTTATCTATCCTACACCTGCCTTTTAGCATTCTTAGCACCTTTAAAATTGAAGAAGAGTTCGGCTTTAACAAAACCACGCCCATCAAGTTTGCTACCGATTTATTGAAACAATGGGCGCTCATCCTCGCGCTAGGCTTACCTCTAATCTGGGTGATTTTAACCATTATGAACAGTTTTATTGACCAGGCTTGGTGGTTTTATACCTGGGTTGTTTGGATGGCATTTCAATTAATTATTATGTGGGCTTACCCTAAATGGATTGCGCCAATTTTCAACAAGTTCACGCCGCTTGAAGACGGTGAAATGAAAACCCGTATCAATGCGTTATTAGAAAGAACTGGTTTTGAATCCAATGGTATTTTTGTAATGGATGGTTCTTCCCGTTCAGGTCACGGTAATGCCTACTTTACTGGTTTTGGAAAGAACAAACGTATTGTGTTTTTTGACACCCTACTAGACAAATTAACACCTGAGGAAGTTGAAGCGGTTCTGGCACATGAGCTGGGACACTTTAAACATGGACACATCAAAAAGCGTTTAATCGAAGGCAGTGTATTTAGTTTGCTAGGGCTCGCTTTACTAGGCTGGTTAATTCAGCTGCCAGAATTTTATAGTGGTTTAGGTATGGTTGATCAATCACCAGCCATTGCGCTACTGCTATTTATGACTGCTGTACCAGTGATGTTTTTCTTTATGGGACCGATTAGCGCCATTAAGAGTCGAAAACATGAATTTGAAGCCGATGCTTTTGCCGCCCAACATGTGGGTGCTGAACACCTGATTTCTGCTTTATTAAAAATGTATCGTGATAATGCCAGTACCTTGACACCTGATCCGCAATATTCGGCGTATCACGATAGTCACCCACCGGCAAAAATCAGAATCGATCATTTGAAATCTTTGCAAGGCAAAAAATAACAAGAATAAAGGAAAACCCGTGAACAATACCAAATCTGCTATTTTGAACGAACTACTAAACTCACGCTGTGAAGAGATTGTGCGCGGCAGCAAGCCAATTGTGATTCCTACTATCGAAAGCAATATCAGTGAACTCGATGGTTGGGAAGCGCCACTGAACTATGCCACTATTCACAAAACCTTTCAGTTCAAGAATTACCACCAGACAATCGCTTTTGTTAACGCGGTGACTTGGCTAGCTAATAAGGAAGATCACCACCCTAAAATCTGTTTTGACTATAACAGCTGTGAAATTACCCTTACCACGCATGCAGCCAAAGGTTTAACCATGAACGATATGATTATGGCCGCTAAAATCAATGCACTTTTAGAAGATTGATAGCACAGACAGCATAGACATTATGGCCAAACGCAAACTCACCACCCAGCAAAAAAGACGTTTAAATGCCAAACGTTTAAAGACCGACGCCACCTCGGAAGAAGCCAGCATAAAATCGCATGACTCACTGGGTGATGAACAAACAGGCTTAGTTATAACTAGCTTTGGCAAACGCGTTTTGGTGGAAGATGCCACCGGGCAAACTTACAACTGTGCCATACGCCAACATTTGGGGAAATTAGTGGCTGGCGACAGTGTCATTTGGCAAACCGATGTTGAAGATAACACCGGGGTAGTAGTGAGTTTATTACCGCGTAAATCAGAGCTCAGCCGCCCCGGGTTTAGAGGGCAAAAACGCATGATTGCCGCCAATGTCGATTTTATCGGTATTGTTACGCCTGTAGTGCCGGGTATCCATCCCGATATGATTGACCGTTATTTAGTGGCTTCAAAACAACTCAATATTCCGGCCGTTATTATTATTAATAAGACCGACCTGCTCCAAAGTAATGAAGAGTGGGAAACCGTGGCGGCATTATTAGAACCGTATGATGAAATGGGTATTGAGATCATTCCTGCCTCTTCAGTGAATCAGGAAGGCTTGGAAGACCTGCTGGAATTTATGTGTGGTAAAAATAGTGTGCTGGTGGGGCCCTCGGGGGCTGGTAAATCATCACTTATTAATGCTCTAATTCCGGATATTGATATTCGAGTGGGTGAACTTTCGGATGCGACCGGGCTGGGTAAACACACCACAACCAACAGTATTCTTTATCATCTAGCTGCTGACCATGAGACTTTCAATCAGGCTGGTAACTTAATAGACTCACCGGGAGTCAGGCAATTTAGTCCAGCACCCTGTGAGCTTGCTGAACTTGAACAATACTATCCGGACTTTACCCCATTTTTAGGTCAATGTAAGTTTAATAACTGTACTCACACAACGGAACCTAAATGCGCCATTCGCCATGCGGTAGAAGAGGGTTTAATTAACTTCAATCGTTATCAGAGTTTTCAACGACTTTTAAAAGAGTTTCAAGAAACAGAAAATGCCTAGATTTGGTTCTAGGCTAAAATAGCGGGCCTTTATTAGAAAGCCTGTGAATTAGCATCTCTAACTACTCGCCAGTAAGACCGATGTGACATAGAGCAATGCCATTGAAGCAATTAATACCGCTACCCAGAATATAAATACCAATCCTATATGAACCGGTTTACGGATTAACTTTAATACCACCCAGCTTACTGCAGTCAGTATCAAGGCAATCAAAATCAAACGTATATATAACATTAGACACTCCATTTATAATGCGTAATCACTATTCTATAGAAGAAAAATAAAATTAGTCATTCTCAGTCGGCTAATTAAGGTTTTTAAAGTTTTACTTTCGTTCTGCAAGAATCAAAATAAGGGTTTGACATGCCATTTTTGCAAGGTTATTTCACTCACTATCCAAGCAAAAACGAATATTGCTTCATAATTAATTAGGCATTGAATCGCCAAATTAGGACTTGAGAAAAACTAAGGCTGTAAATTAAGGCTTACTCAAGTCTTTAATCTTGACTCAATTAGGGTTTTCGTTTGTAATGCACACCTAGGGTAATAACCCGACATTTTTTGAAAAGTGCTTTAGGAGAGTACACTATGAAAAAAACAATGATTGCTCTAGCTGCGGCTGGATTAGTAACTCTAGGAACAGCTGCTCAAGCTGGTGATGCAACTGCTGGTCAAGCGGCTTACTCTACTTGTGTAGGTTGTCACGGTGCTGCTGGTGAAGGTGGTGTTGGACCAAAACTAGCTGGTGCAGCTCCTGCTGATACTGTTGCTAAGCTTAAAAAATATAAAGCGGGTGAGCAAGTAGGTCCTATGACTTCTATGATGGCTCCAATGGCTGCTGGTCTTTCTGACGCAGACATGGAAAACATCGCTGCTTATGTTGCTGGTCTATAATTTATAGTCTTAGCAATTAGCTAATTTATTTAGCGAGAAGAAACCGCCATCCAGTCTTTGACTATGGCGGTTTTTTTGTACCTGAATAAAATGCAAAAAAGGTGACAAAATCCAATCTTTATCAAGAAATTACGGCTTTTTTACCTTGATTTAAGTTCACGTTAAGTCTAATCTTTATGACTGTAATAATTCATAGAGATGGAAAGAGGAAAATCATGAAAAAATTAATCGTAGCTGCCGCGGCAGCAGGCCTATTAATCTCATCACAAGCATTTGCTGAAGCCCCTGCTACACCTGCTAAGATTGCACAATGTGTTGGTTGTCACGGACAAGGTGGAAACAGCGTGGTACCAAACTTTCCTAAACTAGCGGGTCAGCACGCAAGCTACACGGC
>JAASTL010000054.1 GCA_021767305.1 Piscirickettsiaceae bacterium
GTTTGAATCCTAGCCGTGCTATTCAAGAATTGAAAAGCATTATGGTTAAAATGAAATAGCATGAGTTTATATGAATTAATTTACAACGGAATGTTGCAATGAGTTGCTGTGTACCCACCGATATTTGGCGTAAAAAAGCACAAATGCTTTGTAAACGCGGTAATTTAGAAACCGAATTATTGCTAAATAAATATATTGAAACGCTTCAAAGCCCAACCGCACAAAAAAGAATTTTGTTGGAAGCATTTTTAAACGAAAGTGATCAAAACTTGTTTAATTGGTTACTTGATCCCGAGCAAGCGAGGCAAGCCCCATCAAAGTATCTAGGCATAATTGCAGAGATTAGAAACACTTATATAGACAAACAGTCAGAGTCGTCTTGAATTCGAATGAGTAAATTGTTATAATCCGCGCGCAATTTTTAGAAAGGATTAAAACATACTCTTATGGCTAAACAAGACGTAATTGAATTTGATGGTGTAGTAACAGAAACTCTGCCTAACACCATGTTCAAAGTAAAACTAGAAAACGGTCACGAAATTCTTGCTCATATCTCAGGACGTATGCGTAAGAACTACATTCGTATCCTTGCTGGCGATCCAGTAAAAGTCGAATTGACTCCTTACGACCTAACTAAAGGTCGTATTACTTACCGCGGTAAGTAAGACTTTTTAAAATACCCTTTCTAAAAATGAAAAAACCCCTTGCTAGCAACTGCTGCAAGGGGTTTTTTAGTTGATAACATTTTTACTTCTATTTCTACTTCTATTTCAAAAAGTACTTAGAACTCAAGTATTTAAGCTCTATTTGTATACTTGTAAAAAATAATTAAGCTGATTGATCAAGTATCAACCAGCATTCAATTAACTAGGCATCAACCAACTTAGCCTCTTTCTGCTTGGTTTCGTCTTTTTTGCCAAAGATGAGTTCATCACTTTCTGCATTCAGATCAATGTAAATATCCCCACCTTGCTGTAAATCACCAAACAGGAGTTCTTCTGCCAGTGGTTTTTTGACTTTTTCTTGTACCAAACGTTCCATCGGTCTTGCTCCCATCAAGGGGTCATAACCTTTTTTCGCCAACCAGCTACGTGCTGCATCAGAGATTTTCAGGGTCACTTTTTTATCTGCCAAGGCATTTTCAAGTGCATAGATAAATTTGTTCACCACCGAAGTCATCGACTCTTCCGACAAACGATTAAACTGAATAATGCCATCCAAACGGTTGCGGAATTCTGGTGTAAAGACTTTTTTCAGTTCACCTTCAAAATCCATAGTGTGATCTTGAACAGTGAAGCCCATTGAGGTTCTTGCCATCTGCTCGGCGCCCACATTAGAGGTCATAATCAAAATCACATTTCTAAAGTCAGCTTTACGGCCATTGTTATCGGTAAGAGTTCCGTTATCCATTACCTGTAACAGTAGATTGAACACATCAGGATGCGCTTTTTCAATCTCGTCTAACAAGACCACCGCATAAGGGTTTTTGGTTACCGCTTCGGTCAAAAGACCACCCTGATCATAACCAACATAACCCGGAGGCGCACCAATCAAACGCGAAACCGTATGACGTTCCATATATTCAGACATATCAAAACGCAACATCTCTACGCCTAGGTGTTTGGCAAGCTGCTGACTCAGCTCGGTTTTACCGACCCCAGTTGGGCCAGCAAATAAAAATGAAGCGGTCGGTTTATTTGGATTATTCAACCCAGAGCGCGACAGATGAATAGCAGAAACTAATTGATCAACCGCATGGTTTTGCCCAAACACAACACGTTTTAAGCTGACATCCAAATCGGCCAACTTATCTTTCTCTTTTTGCGTCAGTTGCGAAACTGGAATACGCGCAATATTAGCAATGACCTGCTGAATCTCTTGCACACCAATCTGTTTTTTGCGCTTACTCGCTACCGCTAGTGCTTGTTTCGCACCGGCTTCATCAACCACATCAATCGCTTTATCCGGTAGATGGCGATCAGTTAAATATCGCGCTGAAAGTGCCACCGCTTCTTTAAGGGCTGGCAAGGTGTATTTAACGCTATGGTGTTCTTCATATTTCGATTTTAAGCCTTTAAGAATTTCAAAACTCTCTTGCTGCGAAGGTTCTTTAATATCCACTTTCTGGAAGCGTCTGGCTAAAGCACGGTCTTTTTCAAAGATACCGCGGTACTCGTCATAAGTAGTTGCACCAATACAGCGTAACTTGCCAGAAGATAACGACGGCTTCATAAGATTACTGGCATCCATGGCGCCACCCTGAACCGCTCCTGCGCCAATTACGGTATGAATCTCATCGATAAACAGAATCGCGTGTGGTTCATTTTCTAGGGCTTTAAGGAGTGATTTAAAACGTTTTTCAAAATCACCTCGGTAGCGCGTTCCGGCTAATAAAGCCCCCATATCTAAACTATAGACTACCGCATCACGCAAAGATTCCGGCACCTTGTCTTTTTCAATTAAATGCGCCAACCCTTCAGCCACTGCGGTTTTACCCACTCCTGGCTCACCCACTAACAATGGGTTGTTTTTGCGGCGTCGACAGAGCACTTCAAGCGTTCGGTTCAACTCCCAATCTCGGCCAATAATTGGATCAATACGCCCTTCTTGAACTTCTGCGTTTAAATTGGTGGTGAACTTTTCCAGCGGGCTAGCTTCAGATTGACCTTGCTCAGCCTCTGAATCATCATTTTCACTTTTGGCTGGTAGATATTCATCAGAGTCTGCAGCCGTTACCCCATGCGATAAATAACTTAATACATCAACACGCTCAACCCCATTGCTCTCAAGCAGGTAAACCGCTTGCGAGTCTTGTTCTGCATACATTGATGCCAAGACATGTACCGCAGTCACCTCTGGGTAACCATTGGATTGCACTAAGTAGATGGCACGTTCGATAACGCGTTGAAAACTCATGGTAGGTTGAAGTTCATCAGGTTTACGAGAGACCATCTCAGACTCTAAAAAATTTTCTAAGCCCTCTTCAATCTTGCCCACATCGGCACCGCAGGCTCTAATCACATCCTGCACGGCTGGAATTCCCAATAACTCTAACAAGAGATGTTCAAGAGTCACAAACTCATGCTCGTATTCATGGGCAACACTAAACGCATTACTTAAGGTCATTTGTAGTTCTTTACTTAACATCAAGCCACCTCCAATTGGCACATGAGCGGATGTTTATTAGCTCTTGAGTAACTATTCACCTGTTGCACTTTCATCTCAGCCACTTCTCGGCTGTAAACACCACAAACGCCCTTACCTTCATGGTGTACCGCCAACATAATGGCATTAGCTTTAAGTTCATCCAAATCAAAGAAACGTTGCAAAACCTCAACCACAAACTCCATTGGCGTGTAGTCGTCATTTAATAAAACCACCTGATAACGTTTGGGTGGTTTGGCTTTTGGCTTAGCCGTTTCTAACAGTAAATTTCCATCATCATGGTCTGGTGAGTAAGGCATAGTGATTCTTGTTCTAACTTTAAATTACTGAGTCGACTCTAAATAATTAACAGAATTTAATTTTAGTTATTCAGAGTCGACTACTTATCTTGATCAATAACTCTATTCTATATCAAAGACGCTTGGGCTATGACCTAAGCTTTAACTGAATTTTTAGAGAAAATTAATACTCTTTGTAATGTCTAAATTAGTAACGACGAACTGATTAATTTCAAGGTGTCTGGTCACTTTCTTTAAGATGAAATTTTATGCCGTGTCTGGCATAATACCTCTCTTTTTTTATGGCTTTAGCCTGGTCAATCAATCATAAATAATCGGTCATTTGCAAATTCATCCAAATCTGTAACGGTTGGTTAGCCAAAAACTTTTTTAAAGCCCAAGCAAACAAGGATCCAATCATGAGCGTAGAACAAACTCTAATAGAACGCAGCGGCAATAAATGTGAACTTTGCGGTTCTCCAGACGGCTTATCAGTATATGAAGTTGCCCCAAGTGATGGATCTGCAGAGCAGTCCGTATTGGTTTGTGCACACTGCAAATCTCAAATTGAAAATCCAGAGACGATGGATTCAAACCATTTTCGTTGCCTGAATGACAGCATGTGGTCACCTACCCCTGCTGTTCAAGTTCTTTCATATCGTTTACTTCACGCCCTAAAAGGCGAAGGCTGGCCAATGGATCTGCTAGATATGATGTATCTGGATGATGACATGAAAGCTTGGGCAGATGCCGGATTAGCGCAAAAAGATGACCGTGAACCGACCAAAGATTCAAACGGTACCCTTCTGAATGAAGGTGATGACGTTACTCTAATCAAAGACTTAGATGTTAAGGGCGCAAACTTTACCGCTAAGCGCGGCACCATGGTAAAAAATATCCATTTGACAGATAACCCTTTACACATTGAAGGTAAAGTCAACGGTACCCAAATCGTTCTGGTCGCCGCATTTCTGAAAAAAGCCTAAACAACCTCTAAACAATTTATTAAGCGGTAGCATAATTGTGTAAAATCTACCGCTAATTATTCTATAGATATATGGAGCCATAAGATGGGAAGAGCCTATCAAAACCGTAAAGAATCCATGGCAAAAACCTCGGATCAAAAAGCCAAGGTTTACAGTAAATACAGTAAAGAAATTTACATGTGTGCCAAAAACGGTGGTGTTGAAACCAGTGGTAACCTAGCTTTAGCAGGTCTAATTGATCGTGCTAAGAAAGACCAGGTTCCAGCACATGTAATCGATAAAGCCTTAGATAAAGCCTCTGGCGGCGGCGGCGAAGATTTTGCGGTTGCCCGTTACGAAGGTTATGGTCCTGGTAGCTCAATGGTGATTGTGGATTGTTTAACAGATAACCCAAACCGTACTTTTGGTGATCTGCGCGGCGTATTCAACAAAGCCAACGCAAAACTAGGTGCACAAGGTAGCGTTAGCCATATGTTTGACCATTCCGCTATCTTTGTATTTGATGGCGAAGATGACGAAGCGGTTTTAGAAGCTTTGTTAATGGAAGATGTTGATGTTTCTGATGTAGAAGCGGACGGTGGAAAAATCACTGTATTTGCGCCAAACACCGAGTACAACAAAGCCAAAACAGCCCTAATCAATAGTTTTGAAGGTATAGAGTTTGATGTGGATGAAATTCAGTTTATTCCTCAGATGACAAAAACCTTGGAAGGCGAAGATTTAGAAGATTTTGAAAAATTCATTGCCGCGCTTGAGAATGTTGATGATGTGCAAAACATCTACTACGATGTTGAACTATAAATCCATACTTATACTGTGGTTTAATCCAAAAACCTAAGCCCAATATAAACAAGCTGTTCACGTTTTTGATTAAACCATAAAGGCCTCAATTCATAATGATCAACCAACACCTTAATGGCCAAAAACTCATCAATGAGTTGACTACCATTCTTGATGACCTGCACCGATATGCCACCACGGTTGATCATTATGTCATCACCTCTGCCCTTGATTTAAAAGGCAACTTTGTCTCCGCAAGCCAAGCTTTTTGCAAAATATCCGGCTACTCGGAAAAAGAGTTGATTGGTCAAAATCACCGTATTTTAAGCCATCCAGATACCGACCCCAAAACTTACAGCCAAATGTGGGAAAGCCTTCACGCCGGTAAATCCTGGCATGGAGAGCTACAAAAATCATCCAAAGCTGGCAATACGTATTGGGTTGAAATGAACATTGAACCCACTCGCAATCAACAAGATGAAGTCATTGGTTATATTACGATTCAAAAAGATATTACCGACCAAAAACGTATTGAAGAGCTCACCATTACCGATGAACTCACCGGGGTTTATAACCGCAGACATTTCGATAAGATTCTCAAAATTGAAATGGAGCGTGCCCGCCGCGCCAATAATCATTTGTGTATGCTAATGATTGATGTCGATAACTTTAAAAAGTACAACGACACCTATGGTCATCAGGCTGGTGATTGGATTCTTAAAGGGATTGCCAAGCACATGAGAAATACCTTTAAACGTGCGGGTGACTTCTGCTTTAGATTAGGTGGGGAAGAGTTTGCCGTGTTATTTCATGCGAATGATGTAGACCAAGCTATTACTGTCAGCGAAAAGTTGCGCAACTCCATCTTTGAAAATGATATTGAACATACCGGTAACCTGCCTTATCAATGCCTAACCGTCTCAGGCGGTTTAATGGCATTAAACCCAAAGAAAGTTTACATTGAAGAAGAGATTTATAAATATGCTGATGAAGCGCTTTATCGAGCTAAGAATAATGGACGCAACCGTATAGAAATTCACGAGGAAGGCGAAGTAGAGCTGTTCTAGAAGTCGCGCTTTTCTAAAAAGCATTAAATCTTATTTTTCTAATAAACTGTCTTACCGATAACGTGCATTTCACTAAATTCATTGCCATAAAAAAGCCTGAAAGGAGATATAAATCCTTTCAGGCTTTTTTGTAACAATGAGCTATTTACTAAATATTCGACTTAAATCTTAGACTTAAATCTGCGCAATAATCTCATTTAGCGTGGCGCTTGGACGCATCACCGCTGCTGTTTGCTCTGCATTAGGTTGGTAGTATCCACCAATATCAA
>JAASTL010000055.1 GCA_021767305.1 Piscirickettsiaceae bacterium
AAATACTTCAGCACGACGGTGTTATTGCTTACCCAACCGAATCTGGCTATGCCTTGGGTTGTCTGTTAGATAATAAAGTTGGGGCTGACCGCATACGTCAAATTCGTCGTCTCGATGAAAAACATGAACTTACATTAATGTGTCGTGATTTGAGTAATCTGTCGGAATATGCCAAAGTAGGTAATGCTCAATTTAGATATTTAAAGAAAAGCTTACCAGGTGCTTATACCTTTATATTGCCGGCTAGCCGTGAAGTACCGAAACGTCTGCAGGCGCCAAAAAGAAAAACCATTGGTTTACGAGTCACACCAAATGTAGTGACTAATGCTTTATTGAGCTTTTTTGATAAACCACTGTTATCGGCAAGCTTAATCCTACCCGGTGAAGATTTACCCATGACCGATGCTTGGACAATTCAAGAAGAACTAGGGCATTGTTTAGATGTGGTACTGGATGGTGGTTTTAGTGGTTTTGAACCCACCACCATCATTGACTTTACTGATGAAGAACCTACTCTGATCCGTAAAGGGCAAGGAGAATTCAACGAATGACCGAGTTGACGCTCATTCAAAAAATTGCAGTTTGGGCTCTGCCAGTGCTGTTTGCGATTACTTTACATGAGGTTGCTCATGGTTGGGTGGCAAACAAGCTGGGAGATCCAACCGCAAAAATGCTTGGGCGTTTAACCTTAAACCCACTGAAGCATATTGATCCACTTGGGACGATTGTCGTACCAATCGTGCTCATTGTTTTGAGTGGATTTGTGTTTGGTTGGGCTAAAGCCGTTCCGGTCACCACTCAGAATCTAAGAAACCCTAAAACCGATATGGCTTGGGTAGCGGTTGCAGGTCCCGCGGCTAATCTATTGATGGCTCTGTTATGGGCAATGATAGCTAAAGTTGGTTTTATTATGGAGTCCAACTCGCAAGGTCTAGGCCAGTTCTTGATTTATAGTGGACTTGCAGGGATTTCTATCAATCTGATTTTAATGCTCTTAAACCTATTACCAATTCCACCCTTAGATGGTGGCCGTATCTTGGCTGCGTTTTTACCTGGGCCTATGGCATGGCAATTGACTCGATTAGAGCCTTATGGCTTTTTTATCTTATTAGGTTTAATGTTTCTAGGCGTTTTGCAGGTTATTTTATTTGCTCCAATGGAATATATCAGACTATTTCTCTATCAACTTTTTGGCCTAGGATAACCCTACAGGTTTTTAGGTTGTAAGTGCACACTTTTTATTTGGAAAAAAACAATGAATCAACAAACTCAAGCTCATGGTGAAAAACTGCAAAAGATTCTCGCTCGTGCCGGAATAGGGTCACGTAGAGCAGTTGAAGAGTATATTGCCCAAGGCTTAGTTAAGGTAAACGGTCGAACGGCGCAGCTCGGTGATCGTGCGCTGGCTACGGACCAAATAAAGTTTAAGGATAAACCCGTTCGTCAAAGCCGCTTAATACAGCAGCCTACCGAAGTGATTTTATACAACAAGCCTGAAGGTAGAGTTTGTACACGTAAAGATGAAAAAGGTCGTAAAACCATTTTTGAACAGTTGCCGCATGTTCATAACGGACGCTGGATTAGTATTGGCCGTCTTGATTTAAATACGTCTGGCTTGCTGATATTGACCAATAATGGTGAACTCGCTAACCGTATGATGCACCCGTCCTATGAAATGGAACGTGAATATACAGTGCGTGTTTTTGGTGAAGTGAGTGATGACATTATCAAGCAGATTCAAAAAGGCGTGAAGCTGGATGATGGCGAGGCAAAATTCAACCGTGTTATTAAGATGCAAAAAACCGGAGAAGATGACTCTATCAATAATTGGTATAGAGTCACCTTAAAAGAAGGTCGTTACCGAGAAGTCCGCCGAATCTGGGAAGCTGTGGGTGTTCAAGTGAGTCGACTGCATCGCATTCGTTATGGTGAATACAGTCTGCCGCGCAACTTACGTAAGGGTAAAACCCAAGAATTAACTTGGCGTCAAATCAATCAGTTATTGAAATCGGTTGGGATGCAAGAAGAGGCAAGACCCGATTTAAGAAAACAACCAGCATCCGCTGGCTCTGGGAAATACACTAAACCAAAAACTTCATTAAGTAACCGTAATCCAAGAAATAAAGCGATTAAAACTTCTGGGCGCGGGAATCG
The DNA here is from genome assembly GCA_021767305.1 of Piscirickettsiaceae bacterium. The sequence goes on from JAASTL010000055.1 coordinate 2,155, forward strand.
TGGCAATAAAAAACTAACCATTCACGATTTAAGTGAAGGTAGAAAACCGAAAAGAAAGTAAGGCACAGAAAAGCCCTGTAGAAGGCTTGGAGATAGGAGCTAAAATTTAATCGGCTCCACATTATTCGATTGATGCTTATTTAATTGACTCTTGAGTAAGGGTCGATGATTTCTAATTGGTCAATATAAAGAATTTTTCCAACCACATTATTCATGCTAGAGCCGGAAGATTTTGATTGCCATTTCAAACCAGCAGAACTCTTAACATTCACATAATATCCCTGAATAACCAAGATATCGCCAATCTTAACGGTTTTTAATTGATGTCTCATTCGCTCATCAGCAGGTACTAAATGAAACAGCCCCGTAGAGTTTCGGATCTCATTTTCGGTAATGAGTTCACGATTTGCATCCCATTCGTATTCTCGAGAAGAAGTTGAGAAATCGAGCAAATCATAGACACTTTCATCTGACAAGGTATCCCAGCCCAACACTACATCCATTGGTGATATGCGAGACATTCGATCAAAATAATAGTGTGAAGCAGCAAGTACTCTGCCGTCAATTTGAACTAATGAATAGGGTGAAAAATGGTTGTCCCCAATGCGAAATGATGAACGGTCTGATTGAGACAGATAAGGGCCACCTGAAGACAAAACTCCAGCGCCAACATAAGGCGCTGTCTCAATATAATAATATTGCTTCCAGGCAAAAAATAACAAAATGGCAATAATAATTTTTTTCATTGATTCGATTCTATCACTTTTTACCTGAAAAACCTTGAATAAGTTTTTTTACTTAATATAAGTGCCATGGATAGGGTGTACTATAAAAAAACCATTAATAATGTGGTGGCGGTTGCTCATCTCTAACATCTTTTACGGCATCATCTCGCAAGCTTTTAATATGTTGCGATAAAATCTTTATCTGCTTGTTTAATAACTGTATTTCGTAATGCTGCTCAGCAATGGTTTTTTCCATCGCTTCAATGTTTTCTGCTTGAAAAGCGGATTGAGTTTGCAACTCAACCACAGCATTATTCAGCCAATCACTATCATTAGACATTTTGTATTCTCTGTTTTAGATTCGTATAGTTTATTTTTATGCAGGCTGTAGCCATTTTGTTAATTTTTGTTGGTCTGAAATTTGTAAATAAACTCGATCCTCAAGAGGACTCTCTAAAGTAATTAAAGTTTGTCTCAATTCATCTCTTCTAAAATAGTGACAACTCACTTCTGTGCCTGCGGGTTTTCTTTGTAGAATCAACTCTAACTGGTTTTTCTGTTTTATGCGAATATTATCAATCGCAATAATTTCATCTTTTGCCGCTAAACCAGATTTAGCGGCAGCTTGATTATTCCAAATATGAGAGATTTGTAAGCCACTGGCTGTTTCAATGATATTAGCTCCCAAAAAACTTTTTAGTTGATTAGAGGGTTTTTCACTGTCACTGAAACCACCTAAATCATTTAAATTGGAGGCAGCTTTTAGGTTAAACAATACACCAAACTCTGCTAATAGGTCATGCAACGGCAAATCTTTAGCTGCAAATAGAAACTCTTTAAAGAAATCATCCAATTCAACTCCAGTCGCTGCAGAACATATCTGTTCTATTTCCCCATCCCTTAAACCTTTTCTGGTTAGACCGTTTTGCTGCCATAGGTATAGCAAAATATCATCTAAAGATTTACTGTTTTGCGTTTGCTTACGAATGGTTAAATCCAATGCCAGAGCAATTAAACTGCCTTTAGTGTAGTAACTGATAATAGCGTTGGGTGCATTTTCATCTTGCTGATAAAACTTAGTCCATGTTAACCAACTCGATTCAGCAACGGATTGTTGTAGGCGACCCGGCATTCGATAAACTCTGGTCATTTGTTGAGCCAGTAACTTGAGGTAAGTTTTTTCATCCACTATGCCGGCTCTGAATAAGATAAGGGCGTCGTAATAAGAGGTCACCCCTTCGAACCACCATAGTTGTGTGGTATAGACGGGGGTCTGTAAATCGGATTTTTGGTAAGGTTCGGGTTGAATTCTTTTTACATTCCAAGTATGAAAGTACTCATGACTACACAGCTCAAGAAATTGTAAATAACCATCCGTGGCTTTACCCATTCCAGGGAAAGGTAAGTCGTTTCTACCACAAATCAGGGCCGTGGAATTGCTGTGTTCTAAACCTCCATAATCATTCCCCGTTACCATTACTTGAAACAAGTAACTTTCAATTGGATAAGGTTTGCCGAATAAAGCCAACTCTGTTTCACAAATTTTTATTAAATCTGTTTTTAAGCGCTCTTCGTCTAAATCAAATAGCCCGGTCAATACCATGCGATGAGGGATGCCATGAGCTTCAAAATTAATCTCTTTAAAGCTTCCAATTTCAAAAGGGTAATCAATGAGTTCTTGGTAATTAGGTGCTTGATAAAAGCCAAAACCACTTGCATCGACATCGGTTGCAGGCATACCCGTGGCAACTTTCCAATTTTGAACTTGGGTGAAAGAACTAGTTAAAATTTCGACTTGATGAGGCGATGTAGCTTGCTCTACAACTTCTAAAAATAATGAGGTGCCATTGAAAAAAGCATGGCTTTCATCAAAATGCGCACTGCGCACGGAGAGGTCCCAGGCATAGACTTGATAACGGATAGTAACGGCCCGTTCAGATGTTAGTTGCCAAGTCGATTTATCAAGCGTTTCTACAGCAACCTCTTGACCGTTATCATCAAAAGCAGAAATGGAAACAATATTTTTTGCAAAATCTCGAATAAGGTAGCTGCCAGGAATCCAGTTAGGTAATCTTAGTTTTTGAATGGGCTCTTGAGGAGCATCAATTCTGAGCGAGATTTCAAATAGATGGGTTTTAGGGTCGTGTAAAGAAACCTGGTATGCAATCATATTTATTTTTATTCCATATAGTTTTGTTCAGCGTCTGTGCACTTAAGTAAGGCAGTGCACTGTGATTATTTTCTATTGTATGCCAGTTATATTTCACATCAAACGGCAGAAGAGTGATAAATCATCGTAAATTGCATTTTTTTGCAGCTTGGTGAAGGTTTATAATGTGCACTTTATTTTTTAACATAAGTGATAGGGTCTTCTGATTTTGCAAAGTAGACTTTAATCCTTTCAGTAATTGTCAAATATTGGAGTCTTTCAGTGATTCGTACTCGTTTTGCGCCTAGTCCAACAGGCTATCTACACATTGGTGGTGTTAGAACCGCTCTTTACTCTTGGTTGTATGCAAAAAAGCAGGGCGGGGAGTTTATTTTACGAATCGAAGATACTGACCTCGAACGCTCAACAGAAGAGTCTGTTAATGCCATTCTTGAGGGAATGAGCTGGTTAGGTTTAGATTACGACCAAGGGCCAATTTATCAAACGCATCGTTTTGATCGATATAAAGAAATTATTCAGCAGTTGATGGAACAAGGCCTGGCCTATTATTGCTATGCCACACCAGAAGAGCTGGACGAAATGCGTGAAAAGCAAAAAGCCGCTGGTGAAAAGCCACGCTATGATGGACGCTATCGTGATTTTGATGGTGAGCCGCCTGCTGGAGTTGATCCGGTCATCCGTTTTAAAAATCCATTAGATGGTGATGTGGTTATCGAAGATTTAGTCAAAGGGCGCGTTGTCATCAATAACCGTGAACTCGATGATTTGGTTATTGCTCGTTCTGATGGAACACCCACCTATAATCTTACTGTGGTCGTTGATGACTGGGATATGGGCGTTACTCATATTATCCGTGGTGATGACCACTTAAATAATACTCCGCGCCAAATCAACTTATATAAAGCCCTTGGTGCGGAATTGCCTATGTTTGCACACATTCCAATGGTTTTAGGTGAAGACGGCAGCCGTCTTTCTAAAAGACATGGCGCGGTCAGCGTGCTGCAATATAAAGAACAAGGTTTTCTACCAGAAGCACTACTCAACTACCTAGTGCGTTTGGGCTGGTCTTATGGTGACCAAGAGGTCTTTAGCATTGATGAGATGGTTAAGTACTTTGATCTTAATAACGTCAATAGTTCGCCTTCAGCCTTTGATATGACCAAGCTAACATGGATTAATGAACAACATATCAAAGCGGCTAAAAAAGAGCATTTAGCTACACATTTATCACCTTTTGTTGCTGAGCTAGGCTGTGATCTATCTCAAGGTCCTGCTTTAGATGAGGTTGCTCACCTGTTGCGAGATAGAGCAAAAACGCTGGTAGAGATGGCTCAAGGCGCGGTTTATTTTTACAGTGATTTTGAAGAGTTCGAAGCTGGCGCAGCTAAAAAACACTTACGCCCAGCAGCACGCGAAGCCTTGTTAACCCTATATGGCGAGCTTGAAATGTTAGATGATTGGCAAGCAG
>JAASTL010000056.1 GCA_021767305.1 Piscirickettsiaceae bacterium
CACGTAGTTGGTGATATCTACAACTAGGTCAATAGAACGCAGACCTGAACGCTGTAGCTTTTGCACCATCCATGCCGGCGTTGTAGCGTTTGCATCATAACCAGTTACCACACAACCTAAATACTTAGGGCAGGCTTGTGGCTCTTGTACATCAATCGCTTGTGTACAAGGTTCTAAGCCTTCCATTGCTTTATCAGCAAACGGCTGAGCGAACGGTGCTCCGCTAATAGCGTGTACATCACGTGCAATACCTAAAACGCTAAAGCAGTCTGCACGGTTTGGCGTTAAGTCGACATCAATCGTGCTGTCATCTAAATCTAGATACTCACGAATGTCCATGCCCACAGGTGCATCGGTTGGTAGAACGTGTAGACCATCTACACCATCGTCTGGTAGACCAATTTCTGTTGCGCCGCACAACATACCGTGTGAAGGCACGCCTCGTAGTTTGGCTTTTTTAATTTTAAAATCGCCGGGTAGTACTGCACCTACTTTTGCACAGCAAGCTTTCATGCCCGCCACTACGTTTTTAGCACCACATACGATTTGCACCGGCTCTTCTTCGCCTACATCTACTTGGGTTACATTTAGCTTGTCTGCATCTGGGTGTTTTTCTACTGAAAGCACATGACCCACCACCACGTTAGTAAAGGCTCCAGCAACTGGCTCAACGTCATCTACTTCAAGACCGGCCAAACTTAATTCTTCAGATAAGGTGTTGGTGTCCCACTCAGGGCTGGTCCACTCTCTTAACCAATTTTCACTAAATTTCATATTTCTTCTCGACTTACTCTGTCACGGTCTTAATTATTTAAATTGCTGTAAAAAACGCAGGTCGTTTTCAAAGAACTGACGTAGATCTTTTACGTTGTAGCGCAACATCGCTAAACGCTCTACTCCTAGTCCAAAAGCAAGTCCTGTATATTCATCTGGGTCAATGCCTACGTTTTTAAGTACATTAGGGTGAACCATTCCGCAACCTAAAACTTCAATCCAACGTCCGTCACCAAATAGGTCAGTGGCAATATCCACTTCTGCTGAAGGTTCTGTAAACGGGAAGTAAGATGGACGGAAACGAGTTTGTAGGTTTTCGTCTTCAAAGAACTTACGTAGGAATTCAATCAACAGTGCACGTAATTGCGCAAAGCTGGCGTTTTTTTCAACGATTAGCCCTTCTACCTGATGGAACATTGGTGTGTGAGTCTGGTCAGAGTCACAACGGTAAACACGCCCAGGTGCAATCACACGTAGAGGCGGTTTTTTATTTTCCATAGTACGAATCTGCACACCAGAAGTGTGAGTACGTAAAACTGTGTTCTCATTAATATAGAACGTATCGTGCATAGCACGCGCTGGATGCGTTTCTGGAATGTTCAGTGCTTCAAAGTTGTGCCAGTCATCTTCAATCTCAGGCCCTTGCTCAACATCAAAACCGGCATTTGAAAATAGCGTTTCAATACGGTGTAAAGTGCGCGTTACCGGGTGCAGGGAACCAATATCACTATCACGACCTGGCAGCGTAACATCAATGGTTTCTTCCGCTAATTTTTTTGCTAGCTTGGCATCATCCAACTCTTTTTTCTTGGCATTCAACAAACTTTGTACAGTTTGTTTGGCTTCGTTAATCACCTGACCTGCTTTAGGGCGCTCTTCAGCAGAAAGCTTTCCTAAAGTTTTCATCATGGCGGTGAGTTCACCTTTTTTACCAAGGAATTGCACTCGCAGTTCATCCAGAGCACTGAGTTCAGTCACTTCTGCAATCGCTGTCTGAGCGTTGGATATAATCGTTTGAAGTTGTTCTTGCATTTAAACAATGTCCTAAAACGGTGAAAATCCGCAGGTTACTAAACCCACGTTATTAAACAGATATGCAGGATCTCACTAACTTGAATGAAATCTTGTATAGCTATTTAGGATTTTGAAGTTTGGAGAAAAAAATAGGGGACTTACGCCCCCTACTTTAAAGCTGGGTGATACCCAGCATGCAAATTCAGTCTATTAAGCTAGAGCCGCTTTTGCTTTTTCTGCGATTGCAGTGAATGCGGCTGCATCATGTACTGCAATATCAGCTAATACTTTACGGTCAACCGCGATATCAGCTTTGTTACAACCATCAATAAAGCGGCTGTAAGTCATACCATTCATACGAGCTGCAGCGTTGATACGCGCAATCCATAGACGACGGAAGTTACGTTTTTTGTTACGACGGTCGCGGTATGCATACTGACCTGCTTTGATTACTGCTTGCTTAGCAACGCGAAAAACTTTGCTACGCGCGCCATAGTAACCTTTAGCTGCCTTCAATACTTTGTTGTGTCTACGACGAGCGATAACACCTCTTTTAACTCTTGCCATTTCTTTTATCTCCTAAGTTAGCGAATTACGCGAAAGGTAACATGCGGCGAACCATCGCTACATCGTTATCGTGAATCATGCTTCCAGAACGAAGATGACGCTTACGCTTAGTAGATTTTTTAGTCAAGATATGACGAAGGTGAGATTGTTTACACTTGAAACGACCAGTACCTGTTTTTTTGAAGCGCTTTTTAGCACTACTGTTTGATTTCATCTTTGGCATTGAATGAAACTCCGCATTTAAGCGATACTCAATTAGATTGAGCCACTTCAGTTTTAAAAATGAACTTAATAAATAAGTTCGTTAGGACAACCTACAGCACTGAGGGAGCTGCACCGGTAACCTTAAAGACTCTCATCGAATCTAAAAAGTCCCAGTTGTTGTTTTTTTAAGGACTTAAACTTAATTAAGCCTTAGTTTTCTTGCTAGGAGCCACCATCATTTGCATTTGGCGGCCTTCCATCTTAGGCATTTGTTCAACGGTCGCAACCTCTTGAATATCATCCCTAACACGTTCTAGCATTTTAAGACCCAGTTCCTTATGAGTGATTTCACGTCCGCGGAACCAAATGGTTACCTTAACGCGATCTCCCTTGTCTAGGAATTTCATCAGGTTGCGTAGTTTGACCTGATAATCTCCCTCCTCAGTTCCTGGGCGAAACTTAACTTCTTTGACCTGGACTTGCTTCTGCTTTTTCTTAGCTTCGTGCTGCTTTTTCTGCTGCTGGTAAAGGTATTTACCGTAGTCCATGACCTTACAAACTGGAGGCTGCGCTTTCGCCGTAATCTCAACCAAATCCAAGCCTGCTTCTGCCGCTCGTGCGAGTGCATCTTGGATTTTCACCACACCTACCTGCTCACCGTCGGCATCAATCAATCTGACTTCAGGCGTATTGGTAATGGCTTTGTTAATTCTATCTTTTGGTGCTTCCGGTTGTTGTGGTCGACCACGACCACCTCTTCTGATTGCGATAGCAATATCCTCCAGTTATAAAAAAATCTATTTGCTGTCTGTTGAAACAGCTCTACCCAAGTTAGAAATATCTTTAGAAAGTAAATCGACTAACTCTTCAAAGGTGAAACTACCTAAGTTTTCACCGCTGCGGGCACGTACATTGACTGTTCCATCGGCTTGTTCTTGATCACCTGCGACCAAGATGTATGGAACACGTTGCATAGTATGCTCGCGAATTTTAAACCCAACCTTTTCATTTCTCAAGTCTGATTCGGCTCTAAATCCATGTTTTTTCAATTTTTTCGTCATTTCGACCACATAATCATTGTGGACTTCTGAAATTCCAGCCAAAACACATTGAACCGGAGCTAACCAAGTTGGGAAACGACCTTCGTAATGTTCAATCAAAATTCCGCAGAAACGTTCAAGTGAACCTAAAATAGCGCGGTGAATCATGACCGGGTGATGTTTTTCATTATCTTGACCCACATAAGTTGCATTCAAACGCTCTGCTTGAGTCATGGAAAAGTCAAGCTGGATGGTTCCACACTGCCATACACGACCGATACAGTCTTTTAATTGGAACTCAATCTTAGGACCATAGAAAGCACCTTCACCCGGCTGCAATTTATACTCAAGACCTGCATCTTGCAAAGTGGCTTCCAGCGCAGATTCCGCTAGATCCCATACTTCATCGGCACCTACACGTTGCTCTGGACGAGTAGAGAACTTAACTGCAATATTGTCAAAACCAAAATCCGCATAGGTTTGGAAAACCAAATCAATACACGCTTGTACTTCTTGCTTAATTTGCTCTTCAGTACAGAAGATATGCGCATCATCCTGAGTAAACGATCGCACACGCATTAAACCGTGCAAAGTACCTGAGGCTTCATTACGGTGAACCGTACCAAACTCTGCAATACGGATCGGTAAATCACGGTAGCTGGTTAAGTGACGGTTAAATACTTGGATATGTCCCGGACAGTTCATCGGTTTAACAGCGTAGTCGCGGTTATCCGTTTCTGTGGTGAACATATTATCTTTAAATTTGTCCCAGTGACCTGATTTTTCCCATAGAGAACGATCTAGAATCAATGGGGTACGAATCTCTTCATAATCATTTTCAATCAGCTGTTCACGCATGTAATCTTCAACCACACGATAAAGCGTTGTCCCTTTCGGATGCCAGAACGCCATCCCTGGGGCCAGTTCATCAACATGGAACAAATCCAATGCTTTGCCCAGTTTACGGTGGTCACGCTTCTCAGCTTCTTCCATCATCTTCAGGTAGTCTTTCAACGCCTGCTTGTCCGGGAAAGCAACCCCATAGATACGCTGCAACATTTTATTATCAGAATTACCGCGCCAGTAAGCACCTGCTACGTGTGTCAGTTTTAGCGCTTTGATAAAACTCATGTTAGGTACGTGCGGCCCTACACACATATCCACATACTCTTCGTGGAAGTAGAAGCCAAACTCAGTTTCATCTGGAAGATCTTTAATTAACTCCAACTTATAGTCTTCACCACGTTCACTAAAAGTCTGGATTGCCTCATCACGTGGCAACATTTTTTTGATCACCGGATACTTGGTTTTCGCCAGCTCAAGCATACGTTTTTCGATGACTTTCAGATCATCCGGCGTTAAGCGATGTTCCATATCGATGTCATAGTAAAAGCCATTGTCGATAACAGGACCAATCGCCATTTTTACATCAGGGTAAAGCTGCTTGAGTGCATGACCTAACAAGTGGGCACAAGAGTGGCGCATAATATGAACACCATCTTCATCACGCATGGTCACAATTTCCAACGTCGCGTCTGTGGTAATCAAGTCGCAAGCATCCGTTAACTGGCCGTTTACACGACCTGCAATCGTTGCTTTTGCAAGACCTGCACCAATGCTTTCAGCCACTTGCATAACTGAAACCGCTTCATCGAATTGTTTAGTAGAACCATCTGGTAATGTAATGATTGGCATTCTTAAAATTCTCTTTATTTTCGGTTAATTTACAGTGTAAATCGGGTTTTGTAGCCACTCTCAAAACTAATCAAGAGCAAAGCCGCGTATTTTAGCATTTTATATGACTAAACAGCCAGCCTATTTTTGATAGTTTTTCACTAACACTATGATTAAACACTCTTAAAAACAATAAGAAAAACAAACAATTAAATCCAGCCAATAAAAAACCACCTCAAGCAATACTCAAAGGTGGTTTAAAAAAGTGGATTTAAAAAGTAATTTTAGAAGCCTAGCTGAAGCTTCTTTAGCTTGACTCAAATTAATTCAAATTAACTCAAAGTTTATTTAAACCATACTTAGTTCCTCAAAGGTAATTAATGCCTCTTCAACCAAATCGTCATAGGTTGAGGGCGCAAGACCAAAGTACTCTAAAGCCGCAAACAGCCTTTCATTGCCAACATCATCTATCTCAGCAACGACTTGACTCACTACTCCATTGCCAACGCCACTGCTTAATGCACCGTATTCTGCAAGAAACACCAAATAAGCATAGGCCTGAAATGCAGGATTCGATTTTTCTGGGGCGTGATGCGATGCCACGCCCATGACAATGTCATTGGAAAATTTCCATTGCTTTAACAGCCGCGCACTCATAACCGAATGATTGGTAGAAAAAATTTCTGCCTCCGCAGATTGAATTTTGTCCATCTCTGCCAAAGACAAATCAATGACCTTTTGATAACGCTCTCGAGATTCAATTGACAATAAATAGATACCCAAATCTTTCATCAAACCAGCAAGAAAGGCTTCTCCCGGATTGAGATGAACTGACTTGGCGATATCTTGTGCAATGAAAGCACACAGTAAAGCGTGTTTTAAAAACTGTTTTTCACTAAATGGCGGCTTACTTTTAAATGAAGATTTATAGTTAATAGCATGTGCCATTAAACGCACATCCTTAACACCAATTCTAGAAACAGCTTCAGCTAAATCCGAGATTTTATTGCCGGTGGAATACTTGGCGGTATTGGCAACCCCAATCAAACCCGTCGTTAACCGAGGATCTTGAATAATCATTTGTGTGATTTCATTAAGATCAGGCATAGCTCCAGATGCCAAACTCTTTTCCAGCTTAGCCAGAGCATCCGGAAAATGCGGCAAATCATCTAATGACTTCAGGCGTTCCAATACCAAGTTACTGACACTTGGCGTGCTGTCTTTTTGACTCAAGC
>JAASTL010000057.1 GCA_021767305.1 Piscirickettsiaceae bacterium
TTGATCGATATACCAACCGTTTTCATCTTCACTGGTAGGTAAGAGCAAGTTTTGTTGCATAACCGACTGATAAATGGGAGAGTTTGGCGCAACTTCTGCCACATAAGGCTTAATACCATTAATACCAATCATATACATCGCTGAAAAAGCCAAACCGGCAAACACCAAATTGACCAAAGGCCCAGCAAAGGCAACAGCAATTCTTTTAGCCACATGCTGTCGGTTAAAAGCGCGATGCAGATCTTGTTGAGCTACTGGAGCTTCTCGTTCATCAGCAAATTGCACGAAACCACCCAAAGGTATTTGTGCGATTACAAATTCAGTTTCTTTTCCCTGTTTGCTGTAAATCGGTTTACCAAAGCCGATAGAGAATTTTAAAACCTTAATGTCGAACCAGCGAGCAACTTGGTAATGCCCCCACTCATGAATGGTCACAATAATCCCCATCATGACCACAAAACCAATAAATGACCAGAGCAATTCCATATCTTTAGCAGCTAACTATTGGTTGCAAGATACCAAGCCAAATACAGCATTGGCGCGGCAATAATAAGACTATCAATACGATCTAAAACACCACCATGGCCAGGTAAAATACGGCCACTGTCTTTAAGATCAACTTGGCGTTTTAAAACGCTTTCGAAAAGATCCCCATAAACCGAAAAGGCTGCAATTAAGCTCAGCACCACTGCGAAAGCATACATTGAGTAAGAAAGTTCAGGTAACAATAGATTTAAAACAATTACGGCGAAAATAAAAGTAAGCAAAACTCCACCAAAAACACCTTCCCAAGTTTTTCCGGGACTCACATGCACTGCGAGTTTATGTTTTCCAAAACGACGACCGCTAAAATAAGCACCCGTATCAATCGCCCACACTAATGCCATACTGAACAGTAAATACTCAGCTCCAAATTCATTACGAAACTTCACTAGGGTCACGGCAAATAAAATGACCGCCAAGCCACCGGTGGCCATAATAAAGGCATCTGATTTAATCCCTGTTTGCCCTTGGCTAAATTGATAACGATGCACAACAGAAAGCATGATAATGGCGAGTGCGAGAGTAAGAAAAAACATGTTTTGCGTGTTCAGCATATCAACTGCAAAATTGGCTGAAATGACTACCGCAAAAGCATAAATCATGCGCAATACTGGAATATCTATCTTGGCAAAGCCGCTCCACTCCCAAGCAGCAATAAAAGCAACAATTAATATGGCAATTTTCCACGCCATATCACTGGCATAGAACAGGGCCCAAAATGTCGCTAACACCAAAATAATCGCGGTTATAACGCGCTGCTTTAACATTTTGTCACCTGCTCACTGGTTTTACCAAAACGGCGCTCTCTTCCTGCATAGGAATCGACCGCTGCATCGATATGTTTTTCGCCAAAATCAGGCCACAATGCATCGGTAAAATAGAGTTCGGCATAGGCACTTTGCCAAATTAAAAAATTACTAATGCGCTGTTCACCGCCTGTACGAATTAATAGATCCGGCATAGGCAGATCGGCTGCGGCAATATAGGCGGAAATATCATCTTCTGTCAGGTCTTGAATATCTTTTTCCGGATTGTTTTGCTGCCAAGCTTTTACCGCTTGCAACACGTCTGCACGCCCACCGTAGTTAGCTGCTATATTTAAAACTAAACCAGTGTTATTTGCAGTCTTCGCTTCAGCTTCAAGAATATGGGCTTGAATCTCTTCGCTAAAGGCAGAGCGATCACCAATAATTCTTAATTGCACATTGTTTTCGGAGAGCTTGTTGACCTCTTTTTGCAAAGCTTTTAAAAACAAGCCCATCAATTTATTGACTTCGTCTTGTGGTCTTTTCCAGTTTTCTGTGCTGAATGCAAACAGTGTCAACGCCTGAATACCAATTTCCGAACAATGAGCCACCACACGTTTAACCGCATTTAAGCCCTTTTGATGCCCTACAAAACGCGGTAAAAAACGTTTTTTTGCCCAACGCCCATTACCATCCATAATAATGGCGATATGACGCGGTAACTGTTCAGTTTTAAGTGTTTGGTCGGATTTAGACAAAACAACTCCAGAATTTAAAAATTAAAAAAGCCCTGTGAAGTCTCTTCAAACAGGGCCTTTGCAAACCGGCACGCTGTGACTGGGCTATAAAATCAGTCAATTATGCCGTAATTGGGTATAAATATCGACAAGAAAATACCCTGAAAGCGCTTAAACTTCCATCAAACCAGCTTCTTTTTCTGCTAACAATGCATCTACTTTTTTCACTGCATCATCGGTAATTTTCTGAATTTGATCTTCCGCACGGCGTGCATCATCTTCAGTAATTTCTTTTTCTTTTAATAAGTCTTTAACATCACCATTCGCATCACGACGCACATTACGAATCGCAACACGTGCATTTTCAGCTTCTTGACGAGCAATCTTAGTTAAATCACGACGACGTTCTTCAGTTAGCGGTGGCATTGGAATACGCATCATATTACCCACTGTAACCGGGTTAATACCTAAATCCGACATCATGATCGCTTTTTCAACCACCGCCACCATTGGTTGCTCCCAAGGTTGAACCGTTAAGGTACGGGCATCTTCAACATTAACATTGGCTACCTGACTAATAGGCACTTCTGAACCGTAGTAATCGACCTTAATACTGTCTAAGATACTTGGGTGAGCTCGACCAGTACGAATCTTGGCAAAGTTACCTTCCAAATTCTCAATAGATTTTTGCATACGAGACTGAGCGTCTTGTTGAATTTCATTTAACATCTTATTCTCCTGAGCTTACCAAGGTGCCTTCATCTTCACCCTGAACAATTCTAATCACCGCATTATCTTTGAACATGTCGAATACTCGTATCGGCATATCGTGATCTCGACATAATACAAATGCAGTTTGATCCATAACCTGTAGATTTTTTTGAATAACTTCATCATAAGTTAGTGACTGGTAACGTGTAGCACTGGCATCTTTCATCGGATCTGCCGTGTAAATACCGTCCACCTTAGTGGCCTTTAAAACGATATCCGCGTCAATCTCTACGCCTCGAAGCGCCGCAGCTGTGTCAGTAGTAAAGAACGGGCTTCCTGTGCCTGCTGCAAAAATGACCACTTCGCCCGCAGCTAGCATCTTTTTAGCGGAATTAGCGTTAAAACCATCTGTAGCGATACCTTCAATAGACATAGCCGACAAAACATGCGCCTTCATATCCATACTTTCAATGACATCTCGTAATGCCAGCGCATTCATAACCGTTGCCATCATACCCATATGATCACCCGTGGTTCGCTGAATACCCGATCCTTGGATTTGCGCACCACGGAAAATATTACCGCCGCCAACAACAATCCCGACTTCAACACCCAAGTCACGCAATAATTTGACATGAGAAACGACTTTTTTAAGTGTCGCAGCGTCTAAACCGAAATCACCGTCTCCCATCAGGGCTTCACCACTAAATTTCAATAATATTCTTTTGTATTTCAGTGCCATAATCGTTTCCTAAGTCAAATTTTGAAAAGCATTTTACAAGTAATTAAAAAACATAACCACTTAGAAAAGACTTTTTATGTAATTTACTAAACTCTAGATACAAAAAAGCCACAGCCTTCTGCATAACAGAAGTGCTATGGCCCTTTACAAACAATTAACCTTTTTGAGCTTCAGCAGCTGCAGCAGCTACTTCATCAGCAAAGTTAGTTTCTTCGATTTCGATACCTTCACCCACTTCTAAACGAATGAAAGAAGTGACTGTTGCACCATTAGACTTAAGAAGCTTTTCTACTGTCTGATCTGGGTCTTTAACAAAAGACTGACCTAGAAGCGTGATTTCACCAACAAACTTACGCATACGACCTTCAATCATCTTCTCAATGATTTCCATTGGCTTACCAGAAGACTGAGCTTGCTCGATTTGGAAGTTACGTTCTTTCTCAACAACTTCAGCATCTAGATCATCAGAAGAAACGGCTTGTGGCTTAGCTGCGGCAACGTGCATAGCGATATCACGAGTCAATGTCGCATCACCACCGTCCATAGCAACGACAACACCGATTTTTTCACCGTGCTGGTACTGACCGATTTCACCATTAGATTCAATCTTCTCAATACGACGAACACCCATGTTTTCACCGATCTTTGCAACAAGCTCACGACGTCTCTCATCAACTGTTTTACCAGAAGCCATTGTTAGACCCATGATTGCATTTAGATCAAAACAATCATTTGCAAGCGCAAGTTTAGCGATTTCGTTAGCGAAATCTTTAAACTCGTCACCTTTAGCAACAAAGTCAGTTTCACAGTTAACTTCTGCAATAGCTGCTTTCTTCTTATCGTCAGAAATAGCAATTGCGATCACACCTTCAGCTGCAACACGACCTGCTTTTTTGTCTGCACCAGCCATTCCTTTCTTACGAAGGAATTCAATTGCTGCATCCATATCACCATCTGTTTCAGATAGTGCTTTTTTACAATCCATCATCCCTGCACTAGTGATTTCGCGCAGTTCTTTAACCATAGCTGCTGTAATAGCCATTATGTTTACCTTTTTTGATTTTTAAGTTTCAAATAAGTTGGCTCAACACAATATTGAGCCACGAGAATCATTCTGATTACTCAGCCGCTTTCTCTTCAGCTTCAACGAAATCATCACCTTCTACTGCGGTAGTGATAGTCGCTTTACCTTCGTTAATCGCGTCTGCTGCTGCAGAAAGATATAGGCTGATTGCACGGATTGCATCGTCGTTACCAGGAATAACGTAATCAACACCACGAGGATCGTTGTTAGTATCAACAACACCGATTACAGGAATACCTAGGTTTTTCGCTTCTTGAAGTGCGATTTTTTCATTACCAGTGTCGATTACGAAAATCGCATCTGGCATTGCACGCATATCTTTGATACCACCAAGAGATAACTCTAGCTTATCTTTTTGACGAGAAAGCATTAGCGCTTCTTTCTTAGTGATTTTTTCAAAAGTACCGTCTTGCTCCATAGTCTCAAGTTCTTTAAGACGTTTGATAGACTGTTTGATGGTTTTGAAGTTAGTCAACATACCACCTAACCAGCGGTAATCAACATAAGGCATACCACAACGCTTAGCTTCTTGAGCTACTAACTCACGAGCTGCTTTTTTAGTACCAACAAAAAGAACTTTACCTTTGTTAGCAGCAATCCCGCCCATCATGTTTAATGCATCATTAAACAGTGGTAGAGTTTTTTCTAGGTTAACGATATGAATGTTGTTACGCGCTCCAAAGATGTACTCAGACATCTTAGGGTTCCAATAACGAGTCTGGTGACCGAAGTGAACACCAGCTTCCAGCATTTGACGCATGGTTACTTTTGCCATGATTATTTCTCCAATTTGGGGTTAAGCCTCCGTTTATCCATAAAAACGAACTTAATCAATCTAGCGGACTTGAACTTAATTAAGCACCCCGTTTTATGTCCCGATAAACGTGCGGATTATGTTTTCTAAAACAAATCAGAATCGCACCTAGACGACACTATCACTGACTGGTTTTAGGTGTTAAAATTCCTCTCATTTGAAAGGCGCGGCATTTATACCACATTCATTGCTTTTTGACAATGAATTCAAAGCTTTTTATTCTCAATCCAAACTTCAACTGAAACAGATTCTGCTTTAGTTAAGAGATCAAACACTAGAGGCAATTTAAGATAGCGATGAGCATCAAAATCAAAACACCTGAAGAAATCCAAAAAATGCGTGTTGCCGGCAAACTAGCCGCTGACGTTTTAGAAATGATCGAACCGCACGTTCTTCCAGGTGTCACCACAGGCGAACTCAATCGTATTATGCATGAATATATGACCGAAACTCAGGGCACCATTCCTGCCACACTTAATTATCATGGTTTCCCCGCTTCAAGCTGCATCTCCATTAACCAAGTGGTTTGTCACGGTATCCCGGATGACGCCAAAAAACTCAAAAAAGGTGACATTGTGAATATCGATGTAACCGTGATTAAAGATGACTATCATGGCGACACCAGTCGTATGTTTGAAGTTGGAGAAGTTAAACCTTTTGCCCATCGCCTCTGTCAGGTTGCACATGAATGCTTATGGCTTGGCATTGAACAGGTTAAACCTGAAGCAACCTTATTTGATGTTGCCAGCGCCATTCAAGAACACGCTGAAAGCAACAATTACTCAGTTGTGCGTGAATATTGCGGTCACGGTATTGGTGCCAACTTCCATGAAGAACCACAAGTATTGCACTACGCAGCTCCAGAGCTAAAAGATATTGTGCTTAAAGAAGGTATGGTTTTTACTATTGAACCTATGATTAACCAAGGTAAAGCACCGGTTAAATTACTTGGCGACAACTGGACGGTCGTCACCAAAGATCGCAAACTTTCAGCGCAATGGGAACACACTCTAGTGGTAACCAAAACAGGTTATGAGATCTTTACCTTACGAACAGACGAAAAACCTGTTTTGCCTTAACAATCACAAAAAGCATATTCCTATTTATTTAGATTAAAAGACATAAAAAAA
>JAASTL010000058.1 GCA_021767305.1 Piscirickettsiaceae bacterium
CGACTGGTAAAGCAGGAATAGATTGGGGGGTTTATGGCGTACCAGAAACCTTTGTGATTGATGCTAATGGAATCATTCGCCACAAATTTACCGGCCCAGTCACCATGGCTAAAGTACGTGATGAACTGCTACCACTGTTAAGGGAGCTTAAATTCAAATTGGAGCCTCAGCAATGAATAACATCCATCAAATTAAAGTTATTTTTCTAGGCAGTCTTTTTACTTTGATCGCTTTCTCAAGCATTCAAGTACATGCCAGTATTGAAACCTATCAGTTTCAGAACCCGCAACAGGAAGAGGATTATCATATTCTGATTGATGAACTGCGTTGCATGGTGTGTCAAAACCAAAACCTCGCCGACTCTAATGCTGAGCTCGCGCAAGACCTACGCAAGCAAATCCACACTATGGTGGTTGATGAAGAGATGAATCGAACTCAGGTCGCTGATTATATGGTGGAAAGGTACGGGGATTTTGTGCTCTATAAGCCACCCGTTAAATCTTATACCCTGCTACTCTGGCTGGGGCCATTACTGTTTTTATTAATTGGCGCTTGGTTTGCCATTAAGGTAATTCGCCAAGCCAATAGTAATTTCGATAATGAAAAATAGCCACATTAAATAAATCGCATCTATAGACCTGCTCAATACCGGAAAACCCTATGACGTTACTTAGCATTATTCTCACAATCTCCCTGATTTTTTCGCTTTTACTGTTATTGCTTCCACTCGCCAAAAAGTTTGAAGAGAATAAAAAAACCATTGTCATGATTGCGCTATTTGTTCCGGTTTTTTCGCTGGGTAGCTATTTTTATCTCGGTACGCCTGGCTTTGCTGATATTGCAGTACAAAAACCCAAAGCCCAACAAACTACTCTGGTAGATAAACTTAAAGAAAAGTTGCAGAAAAACCCGGAAGACTTCAATGGCTGGGTGCTTTTGGGGCGTTCTTATATGGTGACGGAAGATTACCTTGGTGCGGTGCAGGCATTTGAAAAAGCCTTAAAACTTAAACCAAACCATGTCAAAGTAATGATTTCTTTAGCCGATGCTTTAAGCGTTTCTCAACAAGGTAGTATGGCTGGCCGCCCTTATGACTTACTACAACAGGCCTATAAATTAAGTCCAAACGATACAATGACTTTATGGCTCCTAGGTATGGCGGAAAAGCAGCGCAAAAATAATAAACAAGCGGCTTTTTATTGGCAAAAACTCTACCCTATGATTCCTGAAACCTCAGAGGATAAAAACACTATTCGCCTGTTACTTGCGAGTATTGGTGAAAGACCATTGCAAACAACACCAGTTAATAGACGAGACCAATCAGACCCAAAAACCTCTCCCAATGGCAACGTCTTAACTGATGCCGACTTTGTGATTGATAAAACAATTATTGAACTCATGCCTAAGGCGACCTTGTTTGTTTATGTGAAAGCCAGCGATGGCATGCCCATCCCGATTGCTGCCAAAAAAGTTTTTATGAGCGAGATGCCTAGTCAAATTGAACTCAATACTGAACATGAAATCATGCCTAACAGAAAGCTCTCTGACTTTCAGGAGTTAGTCATCGGCTATCGCATTGAACAAGAAAACAAGCTAAATCAAAATCTTAATGAAAATGCGTTAAAAAAAGAAAAAACCATATCTCATAATCACTCTGCAAAAATCATAATCAAAATGTTATATAAGTAAATCCTTGAATAAGGGTACCCTATACGTCATTAAATATACTTGCTTTACCATATAAATTATTTTAACTAGGATACACATGCAGTCTGAGAGGGCTGTGTAGGCTAGTTATCACTGCCCTACTTTTTTGAAACTTCTATTTATAAAAAGAAAACAACGATGTTCACAAAAAAAACGGGTCTATTTATTGTCATTTTCCTTTTGGGATTTGCCTCCTTCGGCGCTATGAACGCCTTCTTCTCTTATACCAACACCACCGAATTCTGTACTTCATGCCACAGTATGCAAGTCAATTACGACGAGTATAAGGAAACCATCCACTATAAAAACGCTTCTGGGGTAAGAGCCGAATGTGCTGACTGCCACGTTCCTAAAGAGTTCTTACCAAAACTAAAAGCTAAAATCATTGCTGCTAAAGATGTTTACCACGAATTTTTGGGTGACTTTGCCGTTAGTGATGAAATCAAAAACGATCCTGAAAAGTATCTAGAGCACTACAACAAACATCGCTGGGATATGGCCAGCGCGGTTTGGGAAAAAATGAAGGCTTCAGATTCTCGTGAGTGTAAAACATGTCACTCTTTCGATGGTATGGATTTTGACGAGCAAGGCCGTCAGGCTTCTCGTAAACACCCCAGAGCAATGAAAGAAGGTGAGACTTGTATCGATTGCCATAAGGGGATTGCTCACGAAGAGCCGGATGATCCAGCTCTAATGGAAACTTTAATGCGTGATGGTATGGTTGGCGACATCCTCCCTCACCGTTAATAACCACACCTGTCAAAGAAATAGTTACTTTGGCAGGTTAAAACAATAACAATCTTAACTCTTACATAAAACCAAAAAACTTCTGAGGAGGAGTATATGAAGAAAGCTAAGTTGATTGCGGGCGCAGTGCTAGCTGGGTCCATATTAGCTTCAAGCAGTGCTTTCGCAGGTCTTGATCGCGCTGAAATGTTAGCCAATACTTGTGCAGGTTGTCACGGTCCAAACGGTGTTAGTGCTGGCCCAGCAACACCTAGCATTGCAGGAATGTCACGTGACTATTTCATCGAATCGATGCACGCTTATGCAGCCGGTGATCGTCCATCAACCATTATGATGCGTATTGCTAAAGGTTATTCTGATGCTGATATCGAAGCCATGGCGGACTATTTCTCAAAACAAAAATTCAATTCAGCACCACAGCAAGCGGATGCTAAGCTTTCTACCGTCGGTAAAAAGCTACACGATAAGTACTGTGAAAAATGTCACTCAGAAGGTGGGTCTCTAGCAGAAGATGATTCTGGTATTTTAGCCGGACAATGGCGTCCATACCTACAGTACAACCTGCATGATTTCTTATCGGGTAACCGTGATATGGATAGAAAGATGGCCAAAAAACTTAATCAGATGCATGACAAGTTTGGTCAGGAAGGCGTGAATGCCATCATCGAATATTACGCTAGCCAGAAATAAGGAGCTGAGAACATGACAAATATTTCAAGACGTAATCTGTTAAAAGCTTCTGCCGCTGGTGCGGTAGGTGTTGCGGCTGCGAGCAGCATGACTGCTGCACACGCTGCTTCTAAGAAAGTGGTTATTGTAGGTGGTGGTATTGGTGGTGCGACGGCTGCACAATACCTAAAGAAAATGGATTCAAGCATCGACGTTACTATCGTTGAAGCAAACAAAGACTACTACACTTGTTTCATGTCAAACGAAGTCATCAACGGCTTCCGTGATATCGAATCAATCCACTTCACTTATGACAAAATCAAAGCCAAAGGCATCAACGTTATTTTTGATCAAGTAACCGGTATTGATGCTAAAGCACAAAAAGTCATGACGGCAGGTGGTCAATCACTTGCTTATGATCGTTGTATTGTTTCTCCAGGTGTGGATTTCAAATACGAACAGATTGAAGGTTACTCTAAAGAAGTAGCAGAAAGCTCGATTCCACATGCTTGGAAAGCAGGCCCACAAACTGAGATGCTTCGTAAACAGCTAGTCGAAATGAAAGATGGTGGAACAGTGGTTATCTGCCCACCAGAAAACCCATTCCGTTGTCCTCCAGGACCATACGAGCGTGTTTCTCAGATTGCTGACTATTTGAAAAAGAACAAGCCAAATTCAAAAATCGTTGTTTTAGATCCGAAGAAAAAATTCTCTAAATTTGGTCTATTCATGGATGGTTGGAAACGTCACTATGGTTACGACACGGATAAGAGCATGATCACTTGGATCAACTCTGAAAACGGCGGTAAAGTTACTAAAGTTGATGCAGCGACTAAAACAGTGACTGCAGGTGCGGGAACTTTCAAAGCGGATGTTCTAAACATCATCCCTAACCAGAAAGCCGGTAAAATCGCGTTTGATGCAGGTCTTGTTAATGATAAAGGTTGGTGTCCAATCGATCATAAGACTTTTGAATCTACCATTCACAAAAACATCCACGTTGTAGGTGATTCTTCTATCGCTTCGCCACTACCTAAATCAGGTTATGCAGCAAACTCAGAAGCTAAGGTTTGTGCGGCTGCGGTTGCATCCTTACTAAACGGTGTTTCAATGCCTGAACCATCATGGGTCAACACTTGTTACTCAGTTATCGCTCCTGGAGACGGTATCTCAGTTGCAATGGTTTACGCTTATGAAGGTGGTAAGATTGTTAAAGTTAAAGGTTCTGGTGGTCTAACTGGAGCTTATGATGCAGAACTTCGTAAGCGTGAAGTGCTTTACGCTCACTCTTGGTTCAAGAACATCACTGAAGATACTTTCGGTTAATTCAAAGTTAATCTTTAGCAACAAAAAACCCGCTTTTAGAGCGGGTTTTTTGTTAACTAGAATAATTAAATGATTAACTATCCCAAATATTGGCGGTAATACTCTTATACCAGCCACGCGCATAGTTAGCTTCCATCTTACGAAAGTTCAAGTCCGCGTTTTTAGGACTGACACCACCTGCTCCATCAATTTCACGAATCTCACCATCCTGCATTTCATAGATAGCCGCTACGGTAATACCGTAATCTTTTGCCATCAAGCTATAGCAAGTATTTACATTCTTTGGTCTTGGCATCGCCCAATTATTGAAGTGTGAAACTACCGCTGCAGCACACATTTTTGCGTGTGACGCTGCTGAGTGACCAGACTTAGGCATCTGCCCGGCAATACAAGCATCCCCAATCACATGCACATCGCGATGAATCATAGACTCAAAGGTTTCTTGATTCACTGGACACCAACCAGACTCATCCACCAAGCCTGCCTTAAAAGCGAGTTCACCAGCTTTTTGTGGCGGAATAAGATTGATAACATCGGCTTCTATATCTTCATAATCACTAAAGACGGTCATGTTTTCGGGGTCCACCTTAGTGACCTTACCACCATCCATTGCAGGTATAAATTCAATCATATCGCCATACAACATATCCCAGCCTTCACGGAAAAGAGGCATTTTAGAAAAGCTATTTTTCGCATCCATAATCATGATCTTAGCCGTTGGGTTATGCTCTTTAAAATAAGCCGCAATCATACTAACACGCTCGTAAGGCCCTGGAGGACAACGGAAAGGATTTTCTGGCGGTGCAATTACAAAGGTACCACCTTGTTTCATCTCACGAATTTGTTTGTAAAGTAGCTCTGTCTGTGAACCTGCTTGATAAGCATGTGGGATTTTTTCCGCCACTTCTTTTGAGTAACCTTCAATGGCTTCATATTTAAAATCTATGCCCGGAGAAACAACCAAGCGGTCATAACCCAATAAGTCGCCATTATCCAAAATCACTTGTTTGGCTTTAGCATCAATATTTTCCACCTTAGTGTGAATAACATTGATACCGCGTTTTTTAAGTGCCTCATAATCATGGGTCAGGGTTTCAACATCGGTCAAACCAGCCAAATACCAATTGCTCCCTGGGCAAGTCATATAGGTTTTTTTAGGCTCTACCAAGGTAATTTGGATTGTCTCATCAAAACGGTTTAGGTATTTGGCGACCGCCGCCCCGCCAAAACCACCGCCAACAACAACGACTCTTTTCTGGTCACTGTTAGCCGCATTAATTTCACCACTGTCTTGTGACTGACTACACCCAGATAGGGTAGTCGCCATTGGCAGTGCAATACTTGAACTAGCTGCAAATTTAAATAAAGATCTGCGATTTAATTTTTTCATTTTGATTTCCTCCTACTTCAAGCTGCCCAGATAAGCAGCAATGGCATCTATCTCAGCATCCGTATAGCCCTTCATGTGGCGTTGCATAATCGTGGATGGACGTTTACCACTTTTAAAATCTTTTAATTGCTGCGCCATCACATCTGCTGGGTAGCCGGCTAATGGAGGAATTGCTCCACCGGTGTATTTCCCTTCTGGTCCGTGACACATAAAGCAGGTGGTAGCAGACATTTCTGCATCAGTAATACCGACCGCTGAAGCGTTGAATGACATGCCCAATAAAGCGGATGTCATTAAAACTGGAAGCGTTTTTTTCATCTTTTAAGCCCTCTTATTGTTGTTTTGCAAGGCGCATTATATGAATAAAACCTGAATTGAAAACGTTTGCTATAACAAGGAGTCTTGCAAGCAGAAAGGATGCAAATCATTAGCCAACATCTTTTGCAGTAAATATTAGCTAAAATTCCCTAAAACCAAGTAAATTAGTTTTAATTTCATGCCAATTAGAATTATTTGGGATAAAAATCTTTGAATAAAGCTTATTTATAGATAGAAATTATTTATATTTAATAAAAAGATTAAATTCAAATTTAAGCATCTGCGCAATGTTTTAATC
>JAASTL010000059.1 GCA_021767305.1 Piscirickettsiaceae bacterium
GCTTTAACGATTTGAATTTCCGCTAAATCGGTTTGCTCATTACTCTTAGGCGATTCTTCAATATCACTAGCTGCAGAAGTTATCCCCTGTTCTTCAGTTGCCGTTGCAAGTGCTATTTCAGTTTCATTTTGAGACGACACAATAACGTTATGAGGATTGGAAGTCTGGGGGCTATTTATAGTATTATTTTTTGGAGATGAGTTGTTTGACTGAGCTATATTGTTTGGTTCGTCTACCAGAATAATGCCGTCCTGCTGTAATTTCCAAACCGCACCACCGGCAATTGCAAGACCTAATACGGTGACCCCAGTCCAAAGCCATTTTTTTGAACCTGATTCAGTCACCTCGTCAGTGACGACCATGCCGGCTGGTGTTTCCGCTTCTGTGATCGGTTCTAAATCTGTTGAACCACAGTAGTTACATGAAGTTAATGCACCTTTAATTACGGTATTGCGATTACCGCATTTCCTACAAACCTGAATCTGCATCTTTGAGTTCCATCCTAAAAGCTATTAACTCTTATCAGCAAGCATAAGTAGTCGACTTAATACTTCACAGTAGAGCTTTATCTGTTTTTTTATTTTGACGAAATTAAAACACACAAAATACAATAGGGATAGCATGGGAATTTAGTGAATTGATAAATTGAATTTATCTATTGTTTGAGAAAGGGCATTAATTAAGAAGCGGGATGAATAAAAGAGACCCCTACAGTATTTTTGCGGCAGATACCCTTCTCACCTTCGCCAAGCGGAACCACTTCCCACTGCCAGGTGTAATCAGCGCTTGGAGGCTCAATATCCCACCATGGATCATAACGATCAATCTCTTTACCTTGACGGTTAAACTCCACTCCCTCTCTATCTGCAATTAAACAGATTAAGGCATCAAATTGCTTTAGATACATTAAATGAGAAAAGATAAGTTGTTTACCAAGTATATTGGCAGCTTGATTTTCTAAGTTATATTTGTCCATCAACCAACGTACAGGAATCAAAGGTAACTGGGTCACTAGATTAAGCGAAACAACCAAATCAACCTGCCTATCATCCAACCATTGGCTTGGCGTTGTTGCAGTGGATTCGCCACTATAAATAACAGGTAAGGAATCTGTAACATCCATTTCAACTAAGGTTACATTTTTTATTTCTTGTGCCTGTTTACGAGCATTCTCGAGAAAAACCAAATCAACCAGAACCACCTCTATAAAAACTGAGCTGAGTTCTTTAAGTGGAATGTCATTAAGACTTCCAGCGCCAAAAATAACCACCTTACGGCGTTTGCTAACCTTTTGCGCTGCCTGCATTATTGCCGTTTTGCAGTATTCATAATGAATCTGCCATTCTGCGGCACAACGTTTTGCACGGGCAGCCATTGCAATAGACTCTTTTAAATAGCCCATCTCTTTAGCGTACTTTTGCGTTGGTTGAGTTTTTAAATATTGCCAAGCTTCCCACAACATTAGTGACTAGACTCCATAACACCCTCTCTGCTAAAAAGATTTAGATCATTAAACCTCATCGCTTAGATCAACCGTTTGAACCTATTAATTATCCATACCCATTAATCATCCATACCCAGCGCTTGAGTTTTTCGCGTTAGCGTATTACGACCCCAACCTAAAAGTACCGCGGCTTTCTGACGATGATTAGCGGTTGCTTTCATCGCAACATCAATCAAGACCCGTTCAAAAATCTGTTCTGCACTGGTATGTAAACCTTCACGCCCACTCTTAATAAAGTTTTCTGACCATTTGCGTAACGGTCGCTCCCAATCGTCATCCGCACTTGATTCCATATAGTCTTCTGGCGGATTTTGTAGTTCTAACGGTAAGTCTTCCATATAGACCGTTTTATCGGGTGCCATAATCGTTAACCAAGCACATAAACTTCTAAGCTGACGCACGTTACCCGGCCAAGGCATTGCAGATAAGAACTTGTTTACTTCTTTACTGAGTACCTTTTCTTCCAAGCCTAAATTTTTTGCCTCTTTTTCCAAGTAAAAACGTAATAGCAGAGGAATATCTTCGGCACGCTCACGCAAAGCAGGCACCTTAATGCGAATAATATTTAATCGGTAGAGTAAATCTTCACGGAATTTACCATCTCGCACCAGTTGTTCCATATTTTGGTGAGTTGCCGCTACTATTCGGACATCCGTTTTAATCGGGTTTTTGCCCCCAACTCGATAAAAACTTCCATCATTCAGAACTCGCAAAAGACGGGTTTGCAGATCTACCGGCATATCACCAATTTCGTCCAAAAACAAAGTACCGCCATTTGCCTCTTCAAAACGTCCTACACGTTGAGAATGCGCTCCGGTAAAGGAGCCTTTTTCATGTCCAAAGAGTTCTGACTCTAACAGTTCTCGAGGAATCGCGGCCGTGTTTAAGGCGACAAAAGGAGCGGAGGATCTTGGGCTCAACTCATGTAGAGCCTTAGCCACAAGCTCTTTACCAGTACCGGTTTCTCCATTGATCAGTACCGTCACATCTAATTGTGATACACGACCCAAAACACGGAACACTTCCTGCATCGCGGGTGCGGCACCGATGATATTGAGCGGCTGTTTTTCCGTTTTATTGACTTTACGAGTGCGCTTACTTCCGCCAGAGAGATAGCGTTTAACCGCACGATCAACTAAGGCAATCGCCTCATCGATATCAAATGGCTTAGGCAGGTATTCAAAAGCACTACTTTGATAAGACTTAACCGCGGTGTCTAAATCCGCATGGGCGGTCATTATGATTACCGGGATTTTCTTATCCTTTTCATGAATCGCTTCCATGAAACTCAAACCATCCATATCCGGCATACGCACATCACTGATGATTGCGGTAGGAGGGAAATCATCGTAGGCTTTTAAAGCTAACAAAGGCGAGTCAAAAACTTTTACCGTGTATGGCTTATCTTCTAATGCGGCTTCAATAACCCAGCGAATGGAGGCATCATCATCTACCACCCAAACAATAGGGTCATTTGCATCTATTGGTGATGCACTTGTATCATCAAAACTCATTCTTCATCTTCCTTTGTCTTTAAAGGTAAATAAACACTAAATACCGTATTACCTGGCTCACTCTCAGCCACAATCAAACCGCCATGTTGTCTCACCACATTTTGAGACACAGGCAAACCTAATCCGGTACCTTCTTTCTTACTGGTCACCATAGGGTAAAAAATAGAATCAAACACATTTTCTGGAATTCCTTCACCCTCATCTTTAATGGTGATGACGGCGACCAAAGGGTAAGTTTTACTACCCAAGGTAAACTTGTGTTCCACTCGGCTTCTAATAGTTAGAAAGCCGCCGGTCTCCTGCATGGCCTGAATGCCGTTTTTAATCAGATTCATTAGGGCTTGTACCATGGCGTCAAAGTCCATCAAAATATCTGGAATACTCGGGTCGTAATCCAGTTTGATACTGACGTTCTCTGGCTTTTCCCCTTCTACCACCTGTAGTACATAGCGAATAGTTTCATGAATGTTGTGATACTCACGCAAACCACCTTTTTCCGGCCCTAACATGCGATCAACCAAGTTTTTTAAACGCGTCACCTCTTTAGAAATTACATCCAAAAAAGCTTGGTCTTTGTGATCACCTTGATGGCGTTTTTGCAGTAATTGGGTGGCGCCCAAAATACCGGCTAAAGGGTTTTTCACCTCATGTGCTAAGGTCTTTACTAAAAGATTACCGGCTTCATATTGGTGCCAGCGTTCATCTTCTTCCACAATGCGGTGATGTCGTTCATTATCGTAAAGTTCGATCAACCAGCCCTTTTGCGAATTCAGCTCATAAGGGGTAATCGTACAACTCACACGAATGCGCTCTAATCCAGGAGTGGCAATAGGATACTCATGAATAGTGACCTTTTGTTCGTATTCAGAATCCAAATTAACATCCAAATCAGGCAGTAAAAGACGCCAGTCGGAATTTCTGACACGATTCAAACTCAGCTGAAACAGTTCACTGGCGGCCACATTCATAAACTGCACTTTCTGCTCATAATCCAGCCACAAAACTGCCGTGGTTAATCCGCCAAGCACTTCCTGAAAAAACTCTTTACTCATCACTCTTCCTGTTAGCCATCAATCTGTTCATCGTCTACTTGCAACGCTAGAGCTAAGCGGTAATCAATGGCATGAAACTCGCCATTTTTCACCTCAACTAAAAGTGGGCCATTTAAAGGCGCCATATTTTTAATTTTTAGAATCACGCCCGTGGTTAATCCAATATTGGCTAGATAACGCAACTCTTCCGGACTTCTGTTTTTGATTCGTTTGACTTGTACCAGCTTATCTAGAGGCACTTCGGTGAGCGCCTTCCAATTTTGCTCTTCCACTATCCCATCATCACTAGGAATTGGAGAACCATGAGGATCATGCGTTGGGCGCCCTAAGTCTTCCCACATCCGATTGGCTAATTTATTAGAAATGGCATGCTCTAACACCTCAGCCTCCGCATCGACTTCATCCCACGAATAATTCAGGCGTTCGACTAAATAAAGCTCAAGAATACGATGTTTACGCACCATATTTAACGCGACTTTACGCCCCTTATCGGTCAGGCTCACGCCATAGTATGGCTCATAACCAATATAGGCTTGCTCAGCAAGCTTTTTAATCATATTGGAAACTGAGGCTTGAGAAATCGACAAGCGCTCTGCTATCAACGAAGTTTGCACGCCCTTATCTTCAGAGGTGCCACCTTCCAATTTGTAAATAATCTTCAGGTAATCTTCCAGCGCCTTTGATGCGGACATGATTTGCTTTACTCCATGGGCTGATTAGCTGGATGAGTCATCATTTCTCTGACCACATCTGCATCTGGAAATGCCAAGATATAAAGAATGGCAAACAGCACATAAAATACAAATCGGGTTAGCCCTTGAAAAGGCAATCTAGGATGACTGATTACGGCAATGGCAAGACCTGAAACAATCCCACCCAAAGAGCCCAAAGTCGCGGCCAACATAGCTAATAAAGCACCTGCTGCCATGACGTAATAATGCCAGGTAAACTTTGCTTTTTCCTGATTCATTGTTAATATCCCTGCTAACTTGATTTGCAATTTATTCTACACTGAAATAATCATAAAGAATCGACTAGTTTCTCCATTTTGGTGCAAAATGCACAAATCTTTTCGAGTCATATTTTTAAGAGGTTGATATCAATGAAAAATCCTATCGTCGTCATCGGTCTAGGAGAGTTAGGCAGTGTGTTTGCACGCGGCTTTTTGAGATTAGGTTACCCTGTGCAGGGGGTAACTCGAGACATGGATGTAAACATCGTTGCCGAATCCATCCCTACCCCTGAAGCGGTATTGGTTGCAGTTGGTGAAGCCGATATTAGTGCAACATTAGAAATGGTTCCAGATGCATGGAAAAATGCCGTGATTTTGTTACAAAATGAGCTTTTACCTAGAGATTGGCAGGCTACACATATTCAAGACCCAACCGTTATTTCAGTATGGTTTGAAAAAAAGAAAGGCATAGACAGCAAAGTGGTTTTGCCTTCACCAATCTTTGGTGCAAAATCAAAATTGGTTTTTGATGCCTTAGCTCAAGTGGATTTACCAAGCTATATTCTTGATTCCGAAGAGGAGCTAGCCTATGAATTGGTGCGTAAAAACCTATATATATTAACCACCAATATCGCTGGACTTGAGGTCGGTGGGAATGTAGAAGAGTTAATGAACCAACATGCCGAAGTGATGCAAGCTGTTGCCAATGACGTTTTAGACATTCAGGATTACCTTACAGGTAATAACAATGAACGCGCACGCTTAATGGACGGATTGATTGAAGCCATCAATGGTGATTTAAACCATGGTTGCATGGGACGTTCCGCACCTGCACGTTTGAAACGTGCACTTGGCTTTGCTGATCAAGCCAAATTACCGGTTGCTAAACTTAGAGAGATTGCATCCAAACACCTGTAATCTTTACAACTCTTAAGCAGGCAAACTCGATTGCCTGCTTAAACCTCTACTCTGCTTCAAAACGACACCAACAACAATCTCATTGGCAATCAGACCAACTTAATCTAAGATTAAAAAAATAACCCCATTGTTTTATGGGTAAACATAGAGTCCAAAAATAAGGTCGTCCAAACATGGTTAACGAACTCTCACACCCTCTGGTAACCGAACTGATCAACCGACTCAGAAAAGTCGACATCTCCGCCAATACCTTTCGCCAAACCCTGAAAGAACTGACCCGCATTCTCTGTTTTAAAGCCTTTGAGGAGATGCATTTAGAGAACAAACCCATCAAAACTTGGTTAGGCCTGCATCAATTCGAATTCCTAAACCAGCAAGACATCATCGCTGTCCCAATTATGCGTGCAGGACTACCTATGCTGGAGGCACTGGAGATTGTATTACCAGACAGCCCTAGCGGTTTTCTTGCTATGAAACGAGATGAA
>JAASTL010000060.1 GCA_021767305.1 Piscirickettsiaceae bacterium
AACATCGCCTGCAAGATTACCTGAGTGTCCGCCAAAGTCGTCACTTGGCTGGAAAGGGTATCAAAGTACCTTTCAACCGAGGATTTTTTACTATCACGAATCGATTCAAGCTGCTGTTTGGCTAAGGTTTGCAAACCGCTACTGGCAGTAAAGATTGAGATGGTGGCAAAAATGAACAGTGGCACTAGGCCAATAATTAAATAGCTGAGTAAAAGTTTAGGTGTTAGTTTCATTGGGTATCCCCGCACTCAAGAAATTTCCGCAAATCATCATGTTATGTAGATTTAATTGCTTGATTTATTGTTGTTTTTTTAGTGTTGTATCCGTTATTAGTTTTAATCAGCAAATTTGATGCCCTTTATTTTTGAAAAGCCTTTTTTTCTTAATAAAAGTATGATTTAACGGCTGTTTTTGCTTAAAATGGTGCGCAAAAACTCAGGAGACAAACATGAAACGTAGAGATTTTATTGGCGCTATTGCTGGCGCAACGGCGGCAACTGCACTGACAGCCTGTGGAACGGACGAAGCACCACAGCAGCAAGCCATGCAACCACAGCAAACCTTTAAGTGGAAAATGGTCACTACTTGGCCAAAAAACTTCCCAGGTTTGGGAACCGGTGCCAATAATATCGCTAAGTTAATTAATGAAATGTCCGGCGGGCGTATTGAAGTTAAGGTCTACGGAGCGGGTGAATTAGTTGATGCATTTGAAGTATTTGATGCCGTTTCACGTGGCAACGCGCAGTTAGGTCATGCCGGTGCTTATTATTGGAAAGGTAAGATTCCATCGGCGGCATTTTTCTCTGCCGTGCCTTTTGGTCTGACTGCGCAGGAGATGAATGCTTGGATGTACTATGGCGGCGGTTTAGAGTTGTGGCAAGAAGCCTACAAACCTTTTGGTTTGATTCCTAATCCAGGTGGAAATTCCGGTACGCAAATGGGCGGTTGGTTCAATAAAGAGATCAACTCGGTGGCGGATCTTAAAGGTTTGAAAATGCGAATTCCTGGCCTTGGTGGCGAAGTGCTAAAACGTGCCGGAGGAATCCCGGTGACTTTACCGGGTGGAGAGATTTTCCCATCATTGCAATCAGGTGCCTTGGATGCCACAGAATGGGTTGGGCCTTATAACGATTTGGCGTTTGGGCTTTATAAAGCGGCTAAATATTACTACACCCCAGGTTGGCATGAGCCAGGTACCACCATGGAATGTATGATCAATGAAAAGGCATTTAATGAATTGCCGGCCGACTTGCAATCGATTGTGCGTAATGCCATTAAGGTTGCCAATGCCGATATGTTGGCAGAATATACGGCTAGAAACCAGCAAGCGCTGCAAACGCTCATTAATGAACACAATGTGCAGTTAAAAGAGTTCCCAGAAGAGGTCATTAAAGAGCTTAAATCAATCGCTGAAAAAGTGGTTGAAGAAGAAGCCGCTAAGGATGCGCTTTCACAAAAAGTCTGGGCTTCACAAAAAGCCTTTAAAGAGCAAGTCATGCAGTGGACAGAAGCTTCCGAACAGACTTATTTAAGAGCGCGTGCTTTGTAATTTTTTTAAATAATATTTAGAAAAACTATTAAAAACAATATATTAGAAAACCCTTATTTGCCGATTGGCCAGTAAGGGTTTTTTGTTGCCTTGGTTTTTGTCTTCATGAAAAAACTTTATCGATAATAAATTTCTTTTGGTTTTGCTTTTACTCTGGTCACGGTAATCTTGAGTCTGTTAGGTCCATTCAAAATAAAAATACATTGCGACTTAATCGATTTAGCTTAAATTTCATACAACAAAAATCATGACTAGAGCTCGCCGAGGAGTCTAAATGAAAACACAAATTTTAAAGGTTGCCATTGCCACCGCTTTAACCGGTTCATTGTTAAGTGCAACGGCGCAAGCTGATTGGTTTAAAAACAACAATGATGGACCATACAATAATGGTCCTTATGGTTATTACGATTACAACGACTGGCCTGAATGGACGCCCATGTATTGGATGGAAGAGATGTCGAATGAGTTCGACAATAATGGTTGGAATGGTAACCGTGGTTATGGCCCAAATGGTTACTATAATGATAACGACTGGCCGGAATGGACGCCAATGTACTGGATGCAAGAGATGGCCGATGAATTCGACAATAATGGCTGGGGTAATAACTGGAATAATAACCGGAACAACAACGGTTATCCGCCACCAATGTATGGCCCTGGCCCTTATGGTAATCCGTATGGTCCGCCTCCCGGCGCATTAAATCCGCAAATTCCGCCGCAGCAAATGCCTAAACCTTTGCAACCGGCAAATGGCGCGCCTAATCCACCAGCCGGAGCTCCAGCACCCATGTCTCCGCAAATGATGCCACCACAGATGATGGCGCCGCCGGGGTATTACTCACCTTATCCACCGGCAAATATGCCACCAAGAGGTTATATGCCGCCACCGGCAATGCCGCCGCAAATGATGGCTCCACCCATGATGAATGCACCGCAAGCTATGCCGCCGGCTACGCAAAATAAACCACAATAGACTTAATAGTCAGAAAGCCGTGCTGTTATTTGCGGCTGTTAGACTTTCTTTAAACCCGGCTTTTGCCGGGTTTATTGTTTTGAATCAATAAGTAGTCGACTCTGAATAACTAACATAAAATTCTGTAAGCCCTCTAGCCTGCTAATTCTAGGTACGGTGTTTTGTTAAGGGTGAATTCTCTAAGTAAGGTTCATTACACCCAAGTGACAGGCTAGAACACTTACCCTTGCGGGGCTTAGCCAAGTCTTTGGCTTCTGCGTTATTTTCTTTTGTGTTATCAATATAGCACTGCAAGAAAATGCCTTGAATTCAAAAACTTGGCGTTGCCAGAAATTATGTTAGTTAATCAGAGTCGACTGGGCATTTTGGTACAGGTTTGGCTTATATTTTTAGTTAACTAAAAGTAAATGAAAATTAGGATATAAGTTGCCGCTTTCTAAAACTAAGCAGAAATTAATTGCCTTATTTGTTGAGCCAGAGGTGCTTGATGGAGATCCATATACCGCCTTTCAAATTCTTCTAACGGTAGGGTTGCTAAGTTTTATTGTACTTGTTGCGCTGACTTTTGGTTTTTATCATTATTTCCTCACTGGAAAATATCTAAATGTTTCCATGAATATCATTGGTTCTCTGGTTGTTTTCTACTTCATGTATCAAATTCACCGCCAAAAGTGTATTGGTTGGGTAGCGCACGGTTTGGGCGTATTAATGGTGGTGTTTTTTTCATTTCATGTCTACGTTAACCAAGCAACACATTACAGCATGGCATGGTTATTCTTTGTGCCTTTTGCGGTGATTCCGATGTTTGGCGCCAAACTCGGAATACGTTATTTAGCTGTGTTTTATGCAATTATTTTCACTATGGCATTTCAAGGGCTGGATATTTGGAATAATGGCAATTGGACGGTACTTAGTTTTTCACGTTTTGTGGTGTCAAGTTTAATGGGAGTGGGGCTTGCCTTGGTAATCAACTCGGCAACAATCTGGTTGAATAATAAGGTCAAAGAAGAAAAGCAAAAAGAGCAAGATTACATTAAAAAGCTGCGCCGGCTCTCAACTACTGACTCTTTAACTCAGCTTTATAATCGCCACCACTTTAAGTCGGTGATGAAACATAAAATTGCTGATTTGAAGAATTCCAATACCTACATGACGTTTTTTATTTTGGATATTGACCACTTTAAACTTTATAACGATGAGTTTGGTCATCACAAAGGTGATGAGGTGCTTTATCAAGTGGCGCAAACCATCCGCAACTATGTCAAACGGCGTGATGATTTGGTGTTTCGCTTAGGTGGAGAAGAGTTCGGTGGTATTTTAGTGAGTGACCATCCGGTAGAAACTGAAGAGTGGCTTAAACCTCTTAGAGCGGAGGTGGAAGCTTTATGTATTCCGCACTCAAGCGAGGCACCAGAAGAGTATGTTTCTATCTCTATGGGAATTTACTCCTCAAAAATTGACAGTGAACAGGCGATTGATAAACTCTACTCTATAGCCGACAAAGCGCTTTACCAAGCTAAGCGTTTGGGGCGTAATCGAGTATGCATTGCCGATGGCGATGGAGGAGTAATTGCTTGAAATTAGTTGCCTACAGTACCAAGACCTATGACAAACAGGCGTTATGTCGTGTGTTTGATCCTGAGTGGGATATAACCTATATAGACCTACCATTGGATTTGCATAGCGTTAATATCGCCCACGGTGCAAAAGTCGTGAGTGCCTTTGTAAATGATCGGCTGGATGAAAAAATTCTTACCAAACTGGCTGCGGGTGGCACAGAGCTAATTGCACTACGCTGTGCTGGTTTTAATAATGTCGATATTGCTGCAGCCAAGCGCTTGGGAATCAAAGTCGTTCGCGTGCCGGCCTATTCTCCCTATGCCGTGGCAGAACATACTGTGGGCTTGATGCTGGCACTGAACCGCAAGCTGTACCGCGCCTACAATCGAGTACGCGAGGGTAACTTCGCGCTCAATGGTATGCTCGGTTTTGATATGCATGGTAAAACCGTTGGGGTGATTGGCGCTGGGCGCATTGGTCATTTGGTGGCTAAAATGCTGGAAGCTTTTGGTTGTGAGGTACTGGTCTATGACCCTTATGACTGTCAGTTCTGTCATGAAATGAATGCCACTCAAGTGCCTTTAGATACCTTGTTTGCTCGGTCACAAATTATCACGTTGCATTGCCCATTAAATTCCGAAACTGAACACCTAATTAATGCCGAGAGCATAGCCAAAATGCAACGCGGTGTCATGCTTATCAATACCGGGCGTGGAGGTTTAATGGATACGCCAGCCTTGATTGACGGACTTAAATCCGGGCAAATCGGTTATTTGGGTATGGATGTTTATGAAAACGAAGGCGCTCTGTTTTTTGAAGACCACTCCTGCGAAATCATTCAAGACGATGCTTTTGAACGTTTGCTCACCTTCCATAATGTCTTGATTACCGGGCATCAAGCTTACTTTACTCAAGAGGCCTTAAGCCATATTGCACAAACCACCGCAGAAAACATAAAAGCCTTTTTAGATGATCCTCAAGCTTGTTTAGAAAATGAGGTGACTTGTGATTAAGTTTTATTCCGTTCTCAAGTTACTCGCTTTAATGTCATTGGCTGCTTTTTTAAGCGGCTGCGCCACTATTAAGCTAGGCCCCAGTTTCAATCAACCACTTAAAGAACAACAAGTTGAAGAGGGTAAAAGCGATAGCAAAGTGTTGATTATCAATATCGACGGTATTCTTAATGACCAGCCTAACCGCGGTTTACTAGCAAGTTCTCCGAGTTTGCTGGATAAGGTCATGATGCAGTTGAAAAAGGCCGAAAAAGATAAACAGATTGTCGCGGTTTTATTAAAGGTGAATAGCCCTGGTGGAGGGGTTACCGTGTCGCAGATTTTGCATCATGAACTCATGGCTTTTAAAGAGCGTAGCGGCAAAAAACTGTTTGTGCAGATGATGTCCGTGGCGGCCTCCGGTGGTGTTTATATCTCTATGGCGGCAGACCATATTCAAGCGCATCCCGCAACCATTACCGGCTCGGTTGGGGTGATTTCCATGAGTGCGGATTTAAGCGGCACCATGGATAAAATCGGTGCCAAGGTCAATGTCTATAAAACCGGTGAAAACAAAGATATGGGATCGCCATTTAAAGCGGCAAGCAAGAGCGATCGACAAGCTTTTACCGAGATGGTTGAAAACATGGCAACCGACTTTTATAGCTTAGTGCAAAAACGTAACAACCTAAATGAAACAACCATGGATTTACTTAAAACCGCTCGTGTAATAACGGGTGATAAAGCCAAAGAATTAGGCTTGGTAGATTCCATCGGTTACTTGTCTGATGCCACTCAAAAAGCTTGTGAGTTAGCCAAGGCAAAAGAGTGTAATGTCGTGACTTATCGCTTTGCAGAAAATCAAAATGCCACCGCCTATTCACCTTCCATGCAAACGCCAACCATGCCCGCTAATGTGAATTTGATTGACATACCCATGCTAGAGTCACTGCAATTACCGGCCGGGGTTTATTACTTGTATTTGCAGTAAAAAATATTTTTAAATCAATGCCTTAAAGATTATTTGCTATCACCTAAGACATAGAAAAGATGTCTATAGAAAAACCTCGCTTTGAAATTTCTAAGTAAATTTTTTCAACGGCTGTAATATTCAGGCCGCTCAATTAAATCCGTGTTGTAAAGCACCACTTCAATCCTTACTTTAGTGTTTTTCGGCTGCCAAATAATAGTACTAAACTTAGCTTTTAAGCTGGCAACCCAAGCTTGATGCAATGGGTTGTTTGATTGCCAAAATTGATATTCTTTGGCGTTTAAATAACGTTTTTTACTCTGTGTCATT
>JAASTL010000061.1 GCA_021767305.1 Piscirickettsiaceae bacterium
GTCTGTGACCGCTTTGATTTCTATAGATTGCAGTTCTGGGTTATTGTTTTCTGAAATGAATAGACGGTTAAAGGCATCCGGACGGATTTCCGGCTCACCACCCTCACCTTTAAACACCATATTGCGATTGGTATTATTGGCTTGAGCAGCGGCGTGATGTAGGTTTTCAACCCCTTTATGAAAAATCCCCTGCATTGCATAAGGCGCATTTAATGGGTTTAAAACCTTAACTGCGGTATTAAAGACTGTACGTACCCCAATTTCTGACTTGAGGTGAAGAATAAATTTTAATTCAGGGGCAAAATGAATAAGAGGTAAATAAACCGCTTTACCTGCTTGCAAAGCATCTTCAGCACTAGCAATACTATCGGCAATCTCAAAACCGAGATCGTGCATAAAGGCTTCCGCATAGTGGCGATCGTTAAACTGTCCGGAATCACCATGCAATAACACTTTATAACCATTCTCAATGAGCAGCTTTACACTCAAAAGAAAATATGGCGGGTAACGCCATTTACCGGCATAGGCGGAAATATCCAAATCGATACTAGAGTGGGTTTTATCCAATCCATAATAAGAACGAATACCAGAAACAAAACCAATCAACTCGTCAGGCGTTTCTCCATTGGCGCGCATTAACAATAAAAAAGCACCCAATTGCTTGTCAGTAACCTCTCCATCTAGCACCATCTGGATTGCTTGCTGCGACTCTTCAATGGTTAATGCACGCCGGCTTTTAGGGCCTTTACCCAGAATCCTTAAAAAGTGTGCAAATGGATGATCCGACATATTCAATTCCTCTATAGTCAACGCTAAACTCGGTCGACTCAGAACTTCCAACTCAAGCCGCAGTGCTTAAGAGGCGCTCTCTAATTTTTATGACCTCTCCAGCAATAATTAAAGCTGGCGGTAGTATCTCATTATTATCGATGGTTTCTGTTAAGGTTGCGATAGAACAAATAGTGACCTTCTGTTCCGGTGTTGTGCCTTTTTGAATAATAGCGACTGGTAATTCTGGATCGACACCATTAGCTAACAGACCTTGTTGAATCTTAGACGCGTTTTTAATGCCCATGTAAAATACCATGGTATCACCACACCTTGCCAAACGCGCATAATCGATTTCGCTCCCTCCCGCTTGCTGATGGCCCGTGACTAGAGAAACCGATTGCGAAAATTCGCGGTGCGTTAATGGAAAACCGGCATAAGCCGAACAACCTGCTGCGGCAGTAATGCCGGGAACGACTTCATAAGGTACGCCATGTTTCACTAAAACTTCAGCTTCTTCCGCTCCACGCCCAAAAATATAAGGGTCGCCACCTTTTAAACGCGCTACGCGTTTACCTTGTTTGGCAAGTTCTACCATCATTAAGCTAATGTCACCCTGCTGTACTTTATGCCATTTATCTTTTTTACCAACATAAATGCGTTCCGCTTCGCGGCGCGCCATTTCAATGATTTCAGGTGCCACCAAGCGGTCATATAAAATCACATCCGCCTGCTGCAATAAACGTAAGCCTTTAAAAGTCATTAAATCAGGGTCACCTGGCCCCGCACCAATTAGATAAACTTCGCCTTGGGGTTCAGGCTGACCATTTTGTGCCACTTCTTCAATGCGTTTATCTAAAATCTTTTCCACTTGTGCGGTGTCGCCATGCACGGCTTTATCAATAAAAGCACCCTGTAAAATCGATTCCCAAAATGCTTTACGACCTTCGCCCTCACCAATGGCTTGTTTTACCTTATTTCGGTAACGCCCGACTAAGTCGGCAAGTTTACTGAATCCATTAGGTATCATGGTTTCCAAACGAGCCTTCATTAAACGTGCTAAAACCGGCGAGCGCCCACCGGTAGAAATAGCAATAGTCATGGGTTCTCGATCGACAATAGCTGGCAGGATAAAATCACAATATTCAGTTTGGTCAGCAACGTTGACAGGGATATTACGCTCTTGGCACCAATGGTAAACGGCTTCATTGGTTGCTTGTTCATCAGTAGCAGAAATCACATATTTTGGCGTGTCGACATCATCCATGACCTCTTCTGAAAAACAATCCATCTGCCAGAGAATCTTACCGTGAGCAAGGTGGTGTTTCATTTCAGTTTTTAGTTCTGGGGCGATGACTGTCACCTGAGCGCCAGCCTTAATAAATAAATCTGCTTTACGCGCGGCAACCGCACCACCACCTATAATCAAACAGGGTTGGTTTTTGATATTCACAAAAATCGGTAAGTAATCCATTTGAGTATCCTTATTATTATTTTTATATGCTAATTTTTGCTCAGAGTTCTTGCGCTTGAGACTCCGCTAATAGAATCTCAGTCAATTCCGGAACACAACTTCCGCAGTTGGTACCTGCTTTTAAGGCCATCCCTATCGCTTCTACAGTTACGAGCTGTTGCTCATGAATGGCTTCGACAATGGTGTTAATGCCCACCCCAAAGCAGGAACAAATCATCTTGCCAGGGTCTTTCGCCCCCGAAGCTTGCCCCGCCAATAGATGCAGTCTAGTTCGGCTATCCAGTTCTTTTTCAGCAAACAAGCCGCTTAACCAATTTCTTGGCGGCAACTCCGTATTTGGAGCGATGAATACAACCGATTGCAGTTTATTTTCCAATAAGCTCGCAACTCTGTAACGTTTACCTGAGTCATCACGATATTCAATTAAGTCATCGTCATGTAAACCCAACTGCTGCATCAGTTGATTGATTTCCAGCGATTTTTCACCAGCGATTTCATAACGATAAAACTGTTTACCTTTGATTTTGATCCAATACTCCAGATGTGCATTTAGACTTTCTGGAGCGATATCTTTGCGACTCAAAATAAAGCCGTGCCATTGGTTTTGATAGGGAGCAATTCTGACGGGAGTATGTTTTGATTCCGGCTGCCCTGAAAGTGGGTCTACCGCCGCATGAATCAATGCATCGACTCGTCCATGACTAGCGTATTGCGCAGTCCAGTGAATCGGCGCAAAGAGGCTACCTTTTCTCTGTCCTTCATCCAATTTAACGCGACCAATAAAGGTACCTAAGGCATTACTTACCTTGGCCAATTGATCTTCTCTAACTCCAACTTTAAACGCATCCTCAGGATGTATGCTGATATAAGGTTCATCGATATGAGCCATGAGTTTGGCCGTTTTGGCAGTACGAGTCATGGTATGCCACTGATCACGAACACGCCCGGTATTAAAAACAAATGGCAAGTCTGCAGAAGTTTGATTAAGCGGTGATTTTGGCTCGATGGCAATAAATTGGGCTTTGCCACTCTCTGTGAAGAAATGTCCATCGCTAAACATGCGTTGGCAACCTTGAGGATTAGATTCGTTCAATGGCCATTGAAACGGTTTTAAGTTTGAATACTCGCCCTCGGTAATATTTTCTAGTAAAGAGATGTCAAAATCACGTTGGCCTCTGTTTTCAAAACCGGACAGTTGTGCATGTTCACGGAAAATATCAGCGGGTGATTGGTAATCAAAATAATCTGCAAACCCCATGCGTTGGGCGACTTGAGAAATAATCCACCAGTCTGGCTTAGCCAACTCAGGACCATGCATAAATTTTCTTTGCCTAGAAATAGTGCGGTCTGAATTGGTTACCGTTCCATCGGTTTCACCCCATGTCAGAGCCGGTAATAAAACATCAGCTACTGCAGTGGTGTCAGTGTTTTGCATACAATCGGACACCACTACCATTTCACAATCTTGCAAGGCTTGCTTGACCGCATCCGCATCAGGCATGGAGACTACTGGGTTGGTATTCATAATCCAGATAGCTTTGATCTTTTTCTCCGCCACTGCCTGAAACATGTCCACCGCTTTCAAGCCATTTTCTTGCGCCATATTAGTCGCTTTCCAGAAGCGACTGACACGATCAATGTTTTCCGGCTTATTAAAATCCATATGAGCCGCCAGTTGATTGGCTAGGCCACCTACTTCACGACCTCCCATTGCATTAGGTTGTCCGGTAATAGAAAAAGGCCCCATACCTTCTTGACCGATTCTGCCCGTAGCTAAATGACAGTTAATAATGGCATTGGATTTATCCACACCTGATGAAGATTGATTCACCCCTTGGGAATAGAGGGTGACCATCTTCTGGTTTGCTTGCGCCAAAAGAAAAAACGATTTCACCGCGTCTAGAGGTAATTCACACTGCTCAGCGACTTGGGAAGCAGTAGCTTGTTGCTGGTTGGCAACTTGAAGTGCTTGTTCAAAACCCTCGGTGTGTGCATTTACATAAGTCGCATCATAAGCACTCGATTTGGCAAGATGCGCTAAGAGTCCATTAAACAAAACCGCGTCAGTTCCTGGCTTGAGATTGAGATGTAAATCGGCAATATCACAAGTAGCAGTTCTTCTCGGATCCACTACGATTACTTTCATATTTGGACGTTTTCTTTTAGCTGCGGCAATGCGCTGATAAACAATCGGATGTGCCCAGGCAGTATTGGAACCGACAATCACAATCAAATCCGCCAGTTCCAAATCTTCATAAGAGCATGGCACCGTATCGGAACCGAAAGCGCTTTTGTAACCGACCACTGCAGACGCCATACAGAGGCGGGAATTGGTATCAATATTGGCACTGCCGATAAAGCCTTTCATGAGTTTATTGGCAACGTAATAGTCTTCGGTTAACAGCTGTCCAGAAACATAGAACGCCACCGCATCCGGGCCATGCTGCTCAATGACATCGCTGAATTTGGCGGCAACGGTATTTAGTGCATTATCCCAATCGACATTATGACCATTGATTTGCGGGCTTAGCATACGCCCATCAAAACCAATGGTTTCTCCAGCTGATGAACCTTTTACACAGAGACGACCGTAATTTGCCGGATGAGTCGCTTCACCCACCACTTTTACTTGGATTGATTCAAGCTCTGAAGGTAAAGAAGGTCTACTCAACTCATTCTTCACCTCCATCCCACAGCCTACTCCGCAATATGGGCAGGTCGTTGTTATTGTCTGTTTTTCCATAAGACCTGTCTCTTCCTAAAACCCTAAATAGTCAACTAAATACAAAATTTAAAATCGACTGATTAAACTTTGACAAACACCAAGCCGTCTTCAACTTTGGTTTCATAAACAGGAATAGCCAACCCTTCCACATCCATACATTGACCCGTGGCTAATGAATAGTGCTGCTTTTTCAGTGGTGAAGCCACCATATATTCGCCTTTTAAATCACCAATCATGCCGCGCGACATCACATTGGCTTTACCAATCGGGTCAAAATTATTCATGGCAAACACCTGATCATTTAAATAGAACAGTGCTACCTGCTGACCATTCACCAAAGCCGCAACCCCGGCATCTTTTACCAAATCTGTTAAGGCACAAACTTGAACAAAATCACTCATTTTCAATTCCTCAATCTTGCCCAATAATCAGGCGATTTCTTTAATTTCTACCGCAATGCCTTGTAATTTTTCGTCTTCATTCGCTGGACGAATTTGCCCGCGTTCTAAAACAAACAATTGTTCCGCAGGACTGTCCACATTCACAAATGACTTAAAGCGTTTGGTGAACTCTGGGTTTTCAATGGCGGTTTTCCAGTCACATTGATAAGTCTCTCGCAAGGCGGCCATTTGAGCTTCCAAATCTTCGCCAATACCCAGAGAATCATTGATGACCACATCCTGTAGATAAGCCAAACCGCCCTCCATATTTTCCATCCAGGTGGCGGTTCTTTGCAGACGATCCGCAGTTTTGATATAGAACATGAGCAGACGATCAACGTATTTAAATACTTCCTCACGCGTGAGTTCAGTGGCGAACAGATCTGCATGACGAGGTTTCATACCACCGTTTCCGCAAACAAACAGGTTCCAGCCATTCTCAGTAGAAATAAGCCCGATATCTTTAGCCTGTGCCTCGGCACATTCACGCGTACAACCTGAGACCCCCATTTTGATTTTGTGCGGTGAGCGCAGTCCTTTGTAGCGATTTTCCATATCAATCGCCATGGTCACTGAGTCATCCAACCCAAAACGACACCAAGTTGAACCTACACAGGATTTAACGGTTCGTAGAGATTTGGCGTAAGCCTGACCCGATTCAAACCCGGCATCAATCAATTCTTTCCAAATGGCTGGCAAATCATTCATCTGTGCGCCAAACAACACAATGCGCTGGCCACCATTCACTTTGGTGTAGAGTTTGTATTTTTTTGCTACAGAACCCAAGGTAATCAATTTATCTGGCGTGATTTCACCGCCTGGAACACGAGGTATCACCGAATAGGTGCCATCTTTCTGCATATTACCCAAGTAGTTGTCATTGGTGTCTTGCAGTGGAATCTTGTCTTTTTCTAATGCATAAGCATTCCATAAAGAGGCAAAGATACTCCCTGCTGCCTGCTTACA
>JAASTL010000062.1 GCA_021767305.1 Piscirickettsiaceae bacterium
AGAACGGATATTAAGTCCCCTGTCAACGGAACGGTTAAACAGATGTTTGTAAACACGATTGGCGGGGTAGTTCAGCCAGGTAGCGACATAGTCGAAATCGTACCTGAAGATGACACCTTGGTTCTAGAAACTAAAATAGTCCCTGCTGATATCGGTTTCATCTATCCAGGACTAAAAGCAAAAGTAAAATTCACCGCCTACGACTTCGCTATTTACGGCGGTTTAGATGGCCAAGTAAAACAGATTTCGGCTGATACCATTACTGATGAGGAAGGCAAAAGTTATTACATCGCTAAAATTGTAACTGACAAAAACCACCTAGGGACTGAGCAGAACCCACTCTACCTATTGCCGGGGATGACAGCAGAAATTGATATTATTGTCGGCAAACACACTGTATTGGATTATATTCTCAAACCGATTATCAAAGCCAGAGACACGGCGTTGAGAGAGTCATAGGTAATTATCATGGCACCCAAATTAATTTCATCTATAATACGAAAAATTATCAAAGCGGTTATTTTCATTCCTCTTAAGGAAGTATTCTAGTGAAAGTCCCGCTTATTTATGTACAAGAGCCTAATGCGCTAAAAAACTGGCTAACAGCATGCCGAGGACAAGGCAAGATTCTTTATGATCTTGTTAGCTTAGCTCAACGCTACTCAGCTGAGCAGTACCTTTTATTGATTCAAATAACGAAATCATCCACGGTTGAGCAGATTATTGAATTAAGTAAAACGTTTGATGTTTTAGTGACCTCTAATGAACCAAGCGATGCGGAGGGTTTATTACTCTTCCAGAACGGTGCGAAGGGCTACATCAACACCTACTCAACTGTCGAGAGAATTGAACAAGCGTTAGAGACCATACAATCAGGCAATGTATGGCTTGGACAGAGTATCATGCAAATGATGATTCAGTCCTTACAAGTACCTGCAAAAGCTAATAATGAGTCTTGGAAAAGCCGCTTGACCGAACGTGAATGTCAAACCGTAGAGTTGGTACTGGAAAGTAAAAATAACAAACAAATTGCCCAACAACTCGACATTACGGAAAGAACCGTAAAAGCACACCTACATAATGTCTTTGAAAAGCTTGAAGTCAAGGATAGACTTGGGTTAGCATTAAAAATAAAAAATTGGCATTAATATTAGTAAAAACTTATAGTTAGCTATGTTTTTTCAATCTTTTTAAAGTTAGATTTTTACATATTACAAAACAATTAAAATTAGCAACAGAGTGACCAGGAAAAACCCATGAAAACAAATTCTAAAACCCGCCTTATTAAGAAGCCTCTAGCACTTCTTATCCCAATGGTTTTTATAACTGGTTTCTCCAATGCCCATGCAATGGAATTAGTGCCTACCATTGAAGATGCCATTATTCATAATCCGGAATACCGTCAACAAATTAAGATTTATCAAGGTGCAGAAGCGGATCTTGATGGCGCTCAAGGTGACTGGTATCCAAAAATAGATATTGCCGCAGGCATTGGCCATGAAGAGCTTGAACGTGAAAACAGCCGCTCTGAATTAACTCGAAAAGAAGCCTCTATTAGCCTAACGGAAAACTTGTTTAAAGGCTTTAAAACCGAAAACGAAATTGATCGCCACGAAGCACGCATGGATGCTGCAATCTATAGTGCTGAAGCCG
The DNA here is from genome assembly GCA_021767305.1 of Piscirickettsiaceae bacterium. The sequence continues at coordinate 1,654 of JAASTL010000062.1, forward strand.
CAGCCAACCAAGTCGCTTTAGATATGGCAAGTGCTTTCGTCAACCTACTTAAAGAACAAGAATTGCTACAACTCGAAGAAGACAACAAGAAAACTCATGAACGTATTCTTGATCAAATCATGCAACGTAGTGATGCCGGAATTGGTAACCAAGTTGAGGTTGACCAAGCGAAAGCACGTTTAGCACTCGCTAATTCAAACTTCATGGCGGCACAAAACAATTACCAAGATGCGCTAGCTCGTTTCCAACGCATTTTAGGACGCATGCCTGACAATGATTTAATCAAGCCTGAATTCAACTTTGACTTCCCAGAATCCTTAGAAGATGCGACTAAAATCGCTATGCTAAACCATCCAACGTTGCGTTCAGCCAATGCGGACATTGCCGAAGCTCAAGCACAACATCGTTCAGCAAAAAGTCCTTTCTATCCTCAAGTGGATGTGGAATTATTGAAAACTTTCGACCAAAACATTAACGGCGTTGAAGGTAAAAACCATGACTTCCAAGCCATGTTGAGAATGCGTTACAACCTATACAATGGCGGTAAAGATTCTGCCCAACTGGATAGCACTGCGATTGCCGTGCAACAGGCTGCAGAAATTCGTAATAACACCCGACGTCAGACCATTGAAAATCTACGTTATGCGTGGAATGCTCGCATGTTCATCAATAGCCAGCTGACTTACATCAAAGAGCATATTAAGCTGACTTATGAAACATTGGAAGGTTATCGTAAACAATTTAGTTTAGGCCGCCGCTCTCTGCTTGACCTGTTAAATACAGAAGATGAATATAACAGTGCCCTAAGAACTTTAGTAGAAAGTGAAGCTGAATATATGATTGCGGAACTACGCATTCTGAACGGCATGGGCACTTTGATTGATACCCTTAATGTTAAAGTGAAATATGCAGAAGTTGATAACGATTACTCTGCACAATAGTGATAGTTGAATAACTTCGGCAATAAAAAACCTGGCAATGCCAGGTTTTTTATTAGCTAGTGTTTGCGGTTTTAGTTTAAGTCTCAGTAAATTGAACTTCGTTTTAGATAAGACGAGTTATTGTACATTCACACTATAGGCTAAATATATCTGCCAAAACCCTAAAGCCATAACCGACATACCTGCTAACCGTTTAACCCAAGGCATGCGTGAAATACGCGTAAAATAAAACGCAAACACTCCCATCAACATCAGGTTAGGCAGCGTTCCCAACCCAAATGCCAGCATAACAAAGGCACCACTCATCGCCGTGCCAGCGGTCACTGCCATGATCAACATACTATAAACCAAACCGCACGGCAACCAACCCCAGACTAAACCGTATAACCAAGCCTGATGATAATATCGAACGGGAGTCATCTTTTCCGCATAAGGCGCCAACCTCTGCCACAGCTTTTGCCCTAACTTTTCAATTTTTGCGACCCCAAACCACCAACCGGCCAAATAGAGTCCAAGCGCAATCATAAACAGACCCGCAAAGACTTGTAATAACTGCTGAACAGGAAGCAAAGCGGCAACAGAACCAAGACCCATACCCAATAGACCAAAAATGGCACCAATAATGGCATAACTCGTTAAACGACCGAGGTTGTACATCAGTTGAAAGGTCATCATTTTACGCCAGTTAGTTTGTGCTCTAACATCCAAACTAAAGGTCAAGCCGCCTACCACTCCGCCACACATACCCAAGCAATGCACACCACCTAATACTCCGACAATAAAAGCCGTCAGATAAATCGACTCCATCATGCCAATGCCTTACTCATTGCCCGGTAACCTAAAGCTTCCGCTAAATGCAGTGGTTCAATTTGTTGATTTTGTTCCATATCAGCAATGGTGCGAGCCACTTTTAAAATACGATGAAAACCGCGCGCCGAAAGACCAAGCTCATTGGCCGCTTTATCAATCAACACCTCTCCTTCAGATGTTAAATTGCAAAACTTTTCCAACTGTTTACTATTCAAAGCGGAATTAAAACAGCCTTGCCGTTGCCATTGAAGCTCCCTAACCGCATTCACTCGGTTGCGCACCGTCTCGCTAGTCTCCTGTTGCCATTCATCACGATTACGTAAATCTTTAATCTCAACGGCAGGCACTTCCAAGTGCAAATCAATTCGATCCAATAAAGGTCCTGAAATGCGTTTTTGATAACGCGCAATTTGATCTGGAGTATCTTTACAACGTCCTTTGGGATCATCCGGAAAGTAACCGCTTGGGCTTGGATTCATCGCCGCTATAAGAAGGTGATTGGCGGGATAGACAACATGTTGGTTAACGCGTGAAATATGAACCTGTTTGGTTTCGAGAGGTTCGCGCATCGCTTCTAGTACCGTGCGATTAAATTCAGGGAGTTCGTCTAAAAATAAAACCCCGTTATGCGCTAGAGAAAGAGCACCTGGTTTAGGGTTAGAGCCACCACCCACAATCGCAGCGGCTGAGGCAGTGTGATGTGGCTGAATAAAAGGGCGTTCATAGAACTGCTCGCCACGCTCCTGCAAACCGCTGACTGAATGAATTTTGGCAACCTCAATAGCCTCTTCACCAGAAAGAGGAGGTAGTAAGGTAACTAATCGTGCTGCCAGCATGCTTTTACCAGCACCCGGCGGACCTATCATAAGCATGGAGTGATCGCCGCTTGCAGCTATTTCTAAAGCTCTTTTGGCCTGCAATTGGCCAACTACATCGGCAATATCTACCTCATATAATGACTTTGCCGCATTTGCCACGTTTGCCGCATCTTCGGCGGCAAGATGCGCTTGTTCTTGGTAATAGGCAGATTCCAAACCCATTAAAATTCGACAAGCTTGGCGCAAATCTGTGGCTAAATAAATAAGTTCTGCTAATTCAGGTTTGGTTTGCAGCAGCAGATCAATTTCAGCTCGGTTAGCCGTTGGCAAAATCACTTTTTTACCCGCTGCAGCGGTTTCCAGCACACTGGTAATCGCGCCGTTAATTTTTCTTAATTCACCACTTAAAGCGAGTTCGCCATAAGCTTCAAACTGACTAAACAATTCACTGTGCAGTTGCTCAGTTGCTTTTAGAATACCAAGAGCAATGGACAAATCATAACGCCCACCTGTTTTGGGCAGATCTGCTGGGGCTAAATTAATGGTTATTCTTTTCGGTGGCAGCTGCCAGCCAGAACTTTGCAAAGCACTACGCACACGATCCTTACTCTCTTTAACCGAGGCCTCAGGCAATCCAACGATCGAAAGCGCTGGCAAACCATTAGCCACATGCACCTCTACATTCACCAGAGGTGCCTGCATGCCAATCATGGCGCGGGTATTTAAACTAGCAACAGACATTACAGTAAAACGAACCTATTTATCGGCCACCTGCTTCTCTAGTTCAGCCAGCTGTTTTTCCAAAGCTTCCAACTTTGCACGTGTTTTTTGCAGCACACCAGTCTGTACATCAAACTCTTCACGTGTAACCAAATCCATCTTGGCAAATGAACTTTGCAATGTCGCTTTAAGCTGTGCCTGCAGATTTTCAGGCACAGCACCCACACCTTCAGGCATAACTTCAATTATTTTTTTGGCAAGAGATTCCAACTGACTTGGGTTTAACATTCTTCACCTTCCCTATTAACAGGTAATTATTTCAATTTGAGAACTTTGTAAAATAGAAACTATAACTGGTCTAGAAAACAATAACCAGAGTAGTTAGCCGACTAGATTAGATAAAACACTTATGAAACGGTGCAAATTGGTATTATCAGTGCTTGTTATCAACAATAATCTTTAATGCCTTCGTGCTAGAATCAAAGCAAATTTTATAAGGAAAACTCAGTGTTTTTGCAAACTCACGATGCCCCAGACAAAGCTAAACGCATTTTTGAACGTTTAGTTGAAATGTTTGAAGAGCAAAATATTAATCCCTCTCCACTCAACTATTATGTCTGGTACCAATACCTAAAAGGCAGTAACCCGCAATTTCGCCAAGAAATGGATCGCATATTAAACGATCCATTTGGATACAACGATCGTGTTGGTCGCCGGCTTTATGATGACTATCTGAGCGAAGAAGACAAGAATGCCAACGATTTTGACCGCGCATTCCGTCGTTTGATTGATGTCATGATTCAGAAGATGAATTTCTGGAGTGAAAAACTGGAACATCAAACTGAAGAGCTTCATCGTTATACCACTAAACTCACCACTCCTGGACTTGATCAAGAACAGGTGAAAAACATTACCGATTCGGTCCTAAGTGCCGCCAATAATATGCGCGAGAGTAACGCCGCTTTTCAAAAAGAGATGCAACAAAGCTCCGAAGAAGTTCGCCAACTTAAACGTCAACTATTGGAGGCTCGCTCTGAAGCCATGACAGATGAGCTGACTGAAATTGGTAATCGTAAGATGTTTAATGCTTCCATTGAAGAGTTGATGATGGATTTTCAGTCTAATCCAGAGCAGCTTTGTCTGATTATTACTGACATCGATCATTTTAAGAAATTTAATGATACCTATGGCCATTTGGTAGGCGATAGCATTTTGCGTTACTTTGCCAATATCATGAAAAAACATACGGGTGAAAATGAGACGGTGTGTCGTTATGGAGGTGAAGAATTTGTGATTTTACTGGCAAACTCTTCTTTAGAAGAAGCCGCTGTAAAAGCAGAAGAGATTCGCCATACCTTGGAAAACACCCACCTTAAGCGTAAAGATCAG
>JAASTL010000063.1 GCA_021767305.1 Piscirickettsiaceae bacterium
AGGCGCTAAAACCCCACTGATAACAAAAGGTTTATCATCATGTTTGGCAGAACCCAAAGCTTGCATGCCGTGCGCCAACACAATTTTATCGCCAAGTTGATAACCGAGTTTTTTTGCCACTTGAGCCCCAATCACTGCATCATAAAGGTCAGCAAAAGGTTTGCCTTGTTGCAGCTTGAGCATTTGGTCATCGGCGTATTTAAAGTGTTGATAGAAATTGGCGGAGGTGCCAATAACGCGATAACCACGATGCGAATCACCCAAAGAAATAGGCACCGCCCAATCTACCTGTGGCAGTTTGCTAATGGCTTCATAACTGGCAAAACGCATATTGTTGGTGGCATTACCAATATGAAATACACTATACAACAACAGGTTAATGGAACCGCTTCTTGCACCCACAATCAAATCTGTACCGGAAACGGTATTTAAAAAACTCTGTTTGGTCTGTTTGCGTAAACTGTCCACGCTTAAGAGCAGGGTTAAACTCAGGCTGATGACTAATATCGCCAGCAAGATATTGCCTTTACGGTTCCAGGCACTTTTAAAGGCGATTTTGAACAAATGACGATTCAATTTTGTTCTCCTGCCTTATTAATTTCACAGAGGTTAATGTGATGACTGAAATAGCGTTGTAGATTTTTATCATGACTAACAAAAATGAGCGTTGCTTGAGTCTCGTTCACTAATGCAAAGAGTTCCTGCATAAAGCGATCACGGCTATCACTATCCAGCGCCGAGGTGGGTTCATCGGCAATCACTATGTCAGGTTTGCTGATTAAGGCACGGGCCACTGCTACACGTTGTTGCTGACCAATACTGAGCTGGTGTGAGGGTTGATGAGCGGTTTCTTGGTTAATGCCTAAAGCCGTCAAGAGCGCATTAATTCTTTGCGAATTGTCTGCAGTATCAGTTCGGCTATTTGATTTTTGTCTCACATTAAGAGCAAGTTCGATGTTTTCTATGGCATTAAAGTAAGGCAATAGATTAAATTGCTGAAACACGATGCCAAGATGTTTGGCTCTAAAGCGATCTTTTTGCGCATTGCTCATAGAGTTTAGATCTTGTCCAAGAACCTTAATCTCCCCTTTTTGAGGGCTTAAAACGCCGGTTAGCAAATTCAAGAGTGTGCTTTTGCCACTACCGCTGGCGCCCTGAATAAAAAGGTGTTCTCCTTTTTTTACCGAAAACTGTTCAATCGATAAAGTAGCAGGCTGTTTTGGCCAACTAAAAAGCAGGTTTTGACAATCAATGGCAAGGTTGGACTGGTTTGGCATTTTTTATTGCAGCTTGATTTATTTTAGTTTAATTAGGGTATTTTCTCTATTTAAAACATCAGCGGATTGCTTTTGTTCGGTTATCCACTCAACTCTAAGCTTTTGCAAGTTTGGCCAGTCTGTAAATAGCTGTTGGGCATCAAATTGCGTGAGTTTATTAGGTTGCTTACATTTCAATTCATACTCTGCATGTATGTCTTTGTGTGTCTGTTCTGTTTTTTTATGATCGTGGTCATGATTATGTTCGTGACCGTGGTCATGGCCATGATGATCATCCATTGCTTGTTGTTTATTCGGCATGGTTACTGCCTGACGCTGTAATTGGCATTGTGCCTCAGCATTGGCCTTGAGTGCCAAATTCATTTTGTCTCTTAACTGTTGCTTTATCTGGTCTTGCTCATCGTGATTGTGGCCGAGATGTTCAAACCCCAGTAAGTTGTATAGTGGGCTAGAAACCTCAATTAACACTTGGTCTTGTACCACAGCAATACTTGCTTGTGCTATGCCGTGTTCATGTGCTGTTTGTTTGGCCTGGGCATTGGCTGCAAAGGGGAGTATTAGCAGTAACGCTGTATTTAGCAGTGTAAAGAGCGGCGTTACAGAAGTTTTTGATTGTTTGAGAGAAAGCAAAGTTGATTGAAAGAGTGATTGCATAAATTAGTTCCTAGTTAAACTTTTTAGCTAAGTTTTATTTTCGTTTTATTTTCGTTTTATTTGTGTGATTTATAAACCTTAAGCAAGCGGCTAACAAGAGATAAGCACTTTATCTTAACGAAAATGTAAGAGTTGAGCTTTGTTGTTAACAAGTATTAATTTATGTCAATTAATAAAAAAGATTTTGGTTTTCAAGGAGTTGAATTAAGGCGGCAGTTGGTTAGTTTGGCACAAGACTCGCTTGAACAAAAAAATAATAAAACAAATCGTTTTACTGGAAATAGGTTCAAACCCGCTTGTGCGCGCTTTTTACTGAGTTTATCAGCCGTTCTTTTGGAGAAGTTATGTTTTGCAATGATTATAAAAACAAAATAAAAGAGTTAGAACAGAAACTCATGTATGCCAATGAAAAGGTGGAAGCGCTTAACCGGGCAACCGCCGTTATTGAATTTGATATGCACGGCAAAATTCTCAATGCTAACGATAACTTCCTTGAAACCATGGGTTATTCATGTGAAGAGCTGATAGGTAAACACCACAGTATGTTTATGTTTGGTAATGAGACCGATAGCCCAGAATACAAACAGTTCTGGGACTCATTAAGAAGTGGAAAATATGCCAATGAGCGTTTTAAAAGAAAGAAAAAGAATGGCGAATTAATCTGGCTTAGAGCGAGTTATACACCTATTTGTGGTGCAGATGGCAAGCCTTATAAGGTGGTAAAAATTGCCAGCGATATTACTAAAATGATTCACCGTGAAATGAATGCCAGTGCGCAAATTGATGCCATTGACAAGGTTATGGCGGTGATTGAATTTACCCCGGACGGGCATATTGTCAGAGCCAATCAGAACTTTTTGGATACCATGGGGTATGAGCTTGCCGAGATTAAATGCCAGCATCACAGTATGTTTGCGGTGCCAGGTTATGCAGAGACTGCTGAATATAAACAGTTTTGGGAAGATTTAGCTGCGGGCAAGTTCTTTTCGGGAACCTTTGAACGGGTAGGTAAGGGTGGCAAAGAGGTTTGGCTGGAAGCGAGTTATAATCCGATTTTTTCTGATGATGGTTCAGTTCGTAAAGTTATTAAATATGCCTCTGATGTTGGTAATAATCCATCATCATTGCTTTTAAGTCGCGTGGTTAAAGAAGCTAATGAAGTGTTCGCACAGATGTCGCAGGGTAATCTTAATGTAGAAATGCGCTGTTTGTTGGATGAGATTGGCGTTGAAACCATGTATGACGATCAAGTTGCCGATTTGACGAACTCGGTTAGAGCGATGGTGAAGAAACTTAAGCAGATGATTTTGGCGGCGGTAGATGCGGCAGATCAATCGCGCCATGCAGCCATTAATATTAAAGAAGGTTCTAACTCTTTGAATCAAAAGGTGGGTAAGCAGGTTCAAGATTTACAAAACACGGCCCAGACAATGGCGGCTATGAACGAGAATGTGCAGCAAACTAACACCCATGTACAGCAAGCTAATGAAGTGATAACCAATGTTGCTAAGCAGACAAATCAAGGTGTGCAAGTCATGCAGCAAACCATTGAAGCGATGCAATCGATTCAAGATTCCAGTGAAAAAATTGCCGATATTGTCACTCTGATTGATGGTATTGCCTTCCAAACTAACCTACTCGCTTTGAATGCAGCGGTTGAGGCCGCGCGAGCAGGTGAACAGGGGCGTGGTTTTGCAGTGGTAGCTGGCGAAGTTCGCTCTTTAGCGCAAAAGTCTGCTGAGGCCGCCAAAGATATTAAAAATCTGATTGAAGAGACGGTTACCCGTGTAAATCAAGGCTCAAGTATGGCGACCGATTCGGGTGAGGTGTTAAGTTCTATCAATCAGTCTATTGGTGAAGTCACCAATATGATTTCTCAAATTGCCAATGCTTCAGTTGAACAAGCCAATGGCATCAATAGTGTGAATCAAGGAATTCGAGAAATAGAGAACATTACTCACGAGAACGCACAGTTAGTAGAACGTACTTCAGCAACGGCGGATAACCTAGGGCATCAGACGGATGAATTAGGCAAGACAATGTCGTTCTTTAACTTTAAATAGTCAACTAAATATCCGACTAAAATGAGTGCTGGAATAAGCTTTAAAATTTAAAACAGCGCGGTCTTGTTCATGTATTTAAAAGATTAAGTTTAGGTTACAAGCGCTGTATCTTTTCTACGATTGGCTGGCGTTTTAAATGTTTGATCACTTGCGCAAGGTGAATGCGGTCACGCACGTTGATTACAAATTGCATTAAGCTGTAGGTTTCATCTTTATCTTCCGAGCGTACGCGTTCAATGTCGGTATTGGTCGAGGCAATCGCATTAGCAATGGTGGCTAAAGAACCGCGACGGTTGACCACTTCAAGTTGCAGTTCGGTTAAGAAGGTGCCCGATACATTCTCATCCCAGCGTACATCCAAACATTTTTCAGGTTGGTTTTTAATGTTCTTAACGTTGTGGCAAGTTTCTCTGTGAATGACCAAGCCTTTCTCTGTACTAATAAAGCCAACAATCTCATCACCCGGAATGGGGTGGCAGCAGTTGGCAAAGTGAATCACCATTCCCTCGGTGCCAGAAATCGGTAACTGACCTTCATCATTGAGTTCTTCACTACTCAGAATTTCATCATCAGAACCCAGCACGATGTCATGTACCTGTTTGGCGACTAATGGCGACATGCGGTTACCTGAGCCCAGCTCTGCTAAGAGTTGCTGCCAGTTTTCTAAGTTCAAAGCTTCGATTAGGTGATTACGAATATCTTCGGTTAAGCCGTCATAAGCCATATTGAATTTGCGTAGCGATTTGCTGAGCATTTTTTCACCGAGTTTTTCCGCCTCTTCAACTTGTAAGTGTTTCATGTAGTGACGAATTTGCGAACGCGCTTTAGCAGTTTTAACAAAGTTTAACCAGGCCGGGTTAGGTGCGGCTTCGGTGCCTTTGATAATGTGAATGGTTTTACCACTTTCCAGCGGCGTTCTTAAAGGCACCAAACGCTTATCAATACGACAACCTACCGTACTGTGACCAATGTTAGTATGTACCGCATAGGCAAAGTCTACCGGGGTGGAGCCGGCTGGCAGAGTAATAATGTCGCCTTTAGGGGTAAATACATAGATAACATCTGGGAACAGATCGATCTTAACGTTTTCTAAGAAGTCTAAAGAGTTACCTGCGCTTTGTTGAATTTCTAATAGGTTTTTCACCCACTCTTGGGCACGCAGATCAACATGAGAAACATTGCTCTCTTCGCTGCCTTCTTGTTTATATTGCCAGTGCGCGGCAATACCGTGTTCGGAGACTTCATGCATGGTTTCGGTACGAATCTGTACCTCAAGATGCACGCCATAAGGCCCAAACAGTGCGGTGTGTAGTGATTGATAACCATTGGCTTTAGGAATAGCGATGTAGTCTTTGAATTTGCCTGGTAATGGCTTGTAGAGTGAGTGCACGGCACCTAAGGTGCGGTAACATTCATCTGCCGAATTGACGATTATACGAAACGCAAAAATATCCAGAATATCGTTAAAACTCTGGTTTTTGTTTTTCATCTTTTTGTACAGGCTGTAAAGATGTTTTTCACGACCAATCACTTGGCTTGGAATCTTTTCCTGCATCAAACGGTTTTGAATGGTTTCGGTAATTTGTTCAATGACTTCTTTACGGTTGCCACGGGCTTTTTTAACCGCGCTTTCCAGAACCGCAAAACGGTATGGGTGCATCGCTTTAAAACCAAGATCTTCTAATTCAATTCGTACCGCGTTAATCCCTAGGCGCCCAGCAATGGGGGCGTATATATCTAAGGTCTCATGGGCAATGCGGCGCTGCTTGTCTGGACGCATCACGCCAAGAGTCCGCATATTGTGGAGGCGGTCAGCTAGCTTGATTAAGATGACTCGAATATCACGTGCCATTGCCAAAATCATTTTACGAAAGCTTTCTGCTTGTGCTTCTTGCGGGTTATCGAATTCGAGTTTACCGAGCTTGGTCACACCATCAACAATTTCAGCCACACTGTCGCCAAAACGGTCTGCTATATCTTGTTTGGAATAAGGCGTGTCTTCTATAACATCGTGCAAAATAGCCGCGATTAGGCTTTCTTTGTCGAGTTGGATTTCAGCCAGAATGGCAGAGACGGCGACCGGGTGCCAGATGTAGTCTTCACCGGATTTGCGCGTTTGCCCTTGGTGGGCGAGAGCACCGAATTCAAATGCTGATTTTATCTGTTCAATTTGCTCTTCATTAAGGTAGAGCGAAGCTTTTTCAATCAGTCCATCGAGAGAATTCGGTGTAGGCATAGGGTTCAGGTTTTCATTCAGATTTTATAAAACGTAAGGTGATCTTTTATGAAGTCCGAATTAGCTGAAGAATGGAGGAGTATCTGGATCATCCAT
>JAASTL010000064.1 GCA_021767305.1 Piscirickettsiaceae bacterium
CATTTACCAATGTCGTTACGCAAATCGATGTGGCCAAACATGCCCGTGTGCGCCAAATCATTATGCAAGAGTTAGGCGATAACGATTTTTACTTTAATAACCAGTTTATCTTCCAGCAAGAAAACAGTAGCTTTGATACTTTCTTTGGTTCGGTTGGTTGTCAGGTTGCGCGTCATCAAAACCATTTGTGGATGGATGGTGAGCATATCGAAAGCAACCAAAACAGTGCTTGTTTAGCCAAACAGAAACAAACAGTTGATTCTCGCACCCATACGTTACATAACGATGTTTGGGGCGTGAGCCAGCAGTTACACAAATTTGTTTTGACTGACAATGCTACTGGTGTCTTCAACGGTATGATTCGAGTTGACCAAAAAGCCCAGAAAACAGATGGGCAGATGGATAACAAAAACCTGTTGTTGTCTAACCAAGCCAAAATGGATACCAAACCGCAACTAGAAATCTATGCGGATGATGTCAAATGTTCACATGGTTCAGCAACGGGTCAGATAGATGAAAATCAAATATTTTATCTGCAGGCTCGCGGTATCAAACGTGCCGATGCCATTAAAATGATTACTCATGCGTTTTTATTGGAACCTGCCGAGTTAATCAGCAACAATGCCATCCGCAATTGGGTTTTAAACCGCCTTTCGATTGGTTTAGAAAAAATTCATCAGTGATTTGAGTAAACGATAACTTTATGAATAATAAAACCGTTGATTTTGCCGATGTGCGTGCCCAATTTCCGATTTTGGAGTTGTCTGAAAACGGCCAGCCGCTGGTTTATTTAGATAGTGGTGCCACTTCCCAAAAGCCGCAATGTGTTATTGATGCACTGGAAAACTACTACCGTTTTGAAAATGCCAATGTGCACCGTGGTGTTTACGGCCTGAGTGAACGTGCCACTGAAAAATATGAAGGTGCGCGAGAAACCATGCGCGGTTTCTTGAATGCTAAAAGCGATAAGGAAATTGTTTTTGTTCGCGGCACCACTGAGGCTATTAATTTGGTTGCCCAAAGCTGGGTTCGCGAAAACCTCAAAGAGGGTGATGAAGTGATTGTGACTGAGATGGAACATCATTCAAATATTGTTCCATGGCAGTTGCTCAGAGACCAGGTTGGTATTCGCCTTTCGGTATTGCCTATGAATGCTCGCGGCGAAGTCTGTACCAATGCCTTAAAAGGTATGGTTTCAGAAAAAACTAAATTTATTTCCGTGGTGCACATGTCAAACGCACTCGGCACGATTAACCCTGTTAAAGAGATGACGGAAATTGCGCACTCAGTTGGCGCTAAAATTATGGTCGATGGCGCTCAAGCAACACCACACATGAAAGTGGATGTACAAGACATCGGCTGTGATTTCTATGCGCTTTCTGGTCACAAAATGTACGGTCCAACAGGCATTGGTGTGCTTTACGCAAAAGAAGATATCCTTGAAGCTATGCCACCATATCAAGGTGGCGGTGACATGATTTATTCTGTAACCTTTGATAAGACAGAATACAACGTGATTCCCTATAAGTTTGAAGCGGGAACACCGCATATTTCGGGTGCCATAGGTTTAGCTGCGGCGGCGAAATTTTTGGATGCAATAGGCTTAGATAATATCGCGCAAAAAGAGGCCGAGCTACTCGCCTATGGGACAGAAAAACTCTCTGCCATTGAGGGATTGAACATCATTGGCACCGCCGAGAATAAAGGTGGGGTTATTTCTTTTGTGATTGACGGTGTGCATCCACACGATATGGCGACCTTGATGGATCAAGATGGCATAGCCGTTCGCGCAAGTCATCATTGTGCCATGCCGGTAATGCAGCACTTTAATGTGCCAGCCACCATTCGTGCTTCTTTAGGGGTTTACAACAATTACGAAGATATTGATCGTTTAGTTGCCTCAATCGAAGAAGCAAAAGAGATGTTGCTTTAACCTATATTGTTATTCCATTAGTTAATCCGGTAGTTATTCAGAGTTGGTGCAATAGCCGACAAAATAACTTTAACTTATCAATGTTGGCATCCTGAACTTATGTGTCAAGATGCCTACTTCAAATTCTACAGTTCGCTTTTCTAAATTTTCTAATTCTTTTTGCCGCCTTGCTTGGGTGTGTTTTAATAGGGGTTCAGACAGATTTTTATCATGCTTAACCTTTGATAGGCCCTCTATGGAAAACTCCCCACTTCAACCTCTTGAATGGATTCGACTTGAATTAATCCCATTACCTGATAAAACCGATGATTTACTTGAAACGATTGTTTGGTGGAATTATGAGACCGGAGAGATTGTGGGTGATGCCGCACAAAGCATTATTGACTTAATCAATGCTCAGGTAAAAAATGGCAGTGTTTCCAATAGTAATGGCACTATTGAACTTAGTGACCCTTTTAAAAAGACTACAGAAATGGCAACTGTTCTAGGTCAGTATTTTTGGGTCATTCCCGTGCCGGTTTCGGCTCCATTTGAACATGGAACTGAAGCTAAGAATGCTGAACAAAATAACTCGGATTCTTTGCAATAAAACTCAATTATAGGTCTATTTTTTGAACCCCAATTTTGCAAAGCATTGTATGATATGCGAATTAAAAATAATCGAAATATTAGCTAAGAATTAATGAAAGATCAGGTAAAACAGATTCACTTTGTCGGTATTGGCGGAGTGGGCATGGCAGGAATCGCAGAGGTGTGTTTGAACCTTGGATTTACTGTCAGTGGTTCGGATATTAAAAGAAATCCAACCGTTGAGCGTTTAGAAAATTTGGGCGCTTTGGTTCAGCTTGGGCATGATGCCGAACATGTACAAAATACTGATGTGGTCGTCGTCTCAACTGCGATTGGAGCTGATAATCTAGAAGTAAGCTGGGCTAAAAAAGCCCGTATCCCCGTGATTCCAAGGGCTGAAATGCTGGCAGAGTTAATGCGTATGCGTTTTGGGATTGCGATTGCCGGCACTCATGGTAAAACCACTACCACCAGCTTAGTTGCCTCGGTTCTGACTCAAGGTGGCAAAGATCCCACATTTGTCATAGGCGGTAAACTCAATCAAGTTGGTGCTAATGCACGTTTGGGTTCAAGCCAGTATTTGGTGGCAGAAGCCGATGAGTCAGATGCATCCTTTTTACATTTGTCGCCGATGATGTCTGTGATTACCAATATCGATGAAGATCATATGGAAACCTACCAAGGTGATTATCAGATTTTGGAAAACACCTTTATAGAGTTTATTCACCGCTTACCTTTCTATGGAAAAGCGATTGTCTGTATTGATGACGCTAACATCAAAGCGATGCTGCCGAAACTGTCGCGTAAAGTCAGTACTTATGGATTTTCTGCTGAGGCTGATCTAAGAGCCGTAAACGTTAAAGCGCATGGTTTGCAAATGCAGTTTGAGGTTGAGTCAGCTGATCAGCCAACTTTTACCGTAGTTCTGAATACACCGGGTAAACACAATGTGCTGAACTCACTGGCTGCTATTGCGATCGCCTTGGAGTTAGGTGTATCGGTTGCCGATATTCAACAAGGTTTAGCTGAGTTTGGTGGCGTAGGCCGTCGTTTTGAAGTCTATCAGCACAGCCAAGTTGCGGGACACGATGTGACTCTAATCGATGATTATGGTCATCACCCGACCGAATTGCAGGCCACCATTGCTACGGCAAAGGATGCCTACCCAGAAAAACGTTTGGTTTTGGTCTTTCAGCCACATAGATATACAAGAACCCGCGACTTGTTTGATGAGTTCGTTGAAGCCCTGACACAGCCAGATTTGGTGGTTTTACTTGATGTCTATGCTGCCGGTGAAACGCCCTTACCGAATTTTGATTCAAAAGCCTTATTACAAGCATTGCGTTTACGTGGGGGCAATGGATTCTATGCCGAGAGTAAAGAGCAGCTCGATAAATTGGCAAAAGACATTCTATTAAATGACGATACTTTGCTGATAATGGGGGCCGGAGACATTGGGCAGTTGGCAAAAAACTGGTGTGAGAACAAATAAGATGACAGATGCGATGCAAAAGTTTGGCAAGGTAGCCGTTTTAATGGGTGGTAAAGCTGCCGAAAGAGAAGTCTCGTTGCGCAGTGGGCAAGCGGTGACTCAAGCGTTAATTGCTGCTGGCGTTGATGCCCATTCAGAAGATGTCAGCGACATTGCACAGTTGCAAGAGATTGCACAAAACTATGATCGAGCTTTTATTGCCCTGCATGGTCGTTGGGGTGAGGATGGTGTGGTTCAGGCGGTATTGGATGATCTGCAATTGCCATACACCGGCAGTGCCATGCAAGCTTCTGCCATTGCAATGGATAAACTCAGAACCAAATGGATGTGGATGGGAGCCGGTTTGCCAACGCCAGGATTTGTTTGGGTGTCTGAATTTATGCCGTTAAATTTAGATGAGTTTGAACTGCCTTTCCCCGTTATTGTGAAACCATGTCATGAAGGCTCGAGCATAGGTATGCGTAAGGTCTATAACAAAGCAGAATTAGCGGATGCAGTAAGCTTTGCTCAGGAATATGATTCTGAGGTACTGATTGAACAATGGATTACCGGTCGAGAATTCACTGCCGCGGTGCTTAATAATGAAGCACTGCCATTAATTGAGTTGAAAACCACGCACGATTTTTATGACTTTGATGCCAAATATAAAGCTAATGACACTCAATATATCTGCCCATGTGATTTAGCGACAGACTTGGAAAGAGATATTCAAGAGCTGGTTCTACAAGCCTTTAATGTGATTGGTTCTAAGGGCTGGGGGCGCATTGATGTGATGTTGGATGAAGATCAGCAGCCTTGGTTGATTGAACTTAACTCCGTTCCAGGCATGACTGACCACAGTTTGGTACCCATGGCGGCAAAAGTTTCAGGCAGAAGTTTTGAAAAGTTAGTTGTAGAAATTTTAGCATCAACTTTATAGTTTTTAACCTCCTCTCAAACTTAAGTAGATAACACATTGGTCTTATCAAAGAAAAGAAGTCTGCAATTTTTGGTACTCATCGGCGTCGTTGCGCTGCTGTTTGCTGCCTATCATCTACTAACGCAAAAAAACTCTCCATTCTATCAACCTATTAATGGCTACCAGCTGACTTCACCTTTGCAAGAACTCAAGCCTGAGGAAGTAACAGAGGTGGTAAAGCCTTATCTCGGAAGCTCTTTCTGGGATATGCCATTAGATAAACTACAAGCCGAATTTACGCGTATGGATTGGGTTGAATCGGCGGAAGTGAAACGCCAATGGCCGGATCAGCTTTATATTCATATCAAAGAGCAGGTACCGGTTGCCAGATGGAATGAAGACGGTTTAATTAATGGTGCGGGTGAGGTGTTTTTCCCTGCCGATATTAGCGCTTACGCAGATTTGGTACAACTGCAAGGCAAGCTGGAAGATTCAACTATCATTCTGGCTGAACTGGTTAAAGCGCAAGCGCTTTTTAATGAAGTTGAGATGACGATTGCATCAATTAGTTTGCAAGATCAGGTCTGGTATTTAAAAACTCTGCAAGGTCCGGAAATCATTATTGATTCTAATCATGCTGATGCAAAATTACAACGCTTTGTAAAAGCCCTACCAAAGCTTGATAAAGCGCTGAGAAATTCAGCAAGGGTTTATGATTTACGCTATAGTAATGGTTTTATCGTAGCGAATAAATGAACGCTCGAACTGAGCTTGAAAAAACTCTACAAACTGCTCCAAATGCCAATCTATTTAGGCAAATATTGGGTATAAAAACAAGATTTAAGCGAGATTGATAAAGGTATAGCTTAAGATGGCGCGAAAACAGCACTCCTCAAATACCATAGTGGGTTTAGATATTGGTACTTCAAAAATAGCAGCGATTATCGGCAAGATAAAAGCGAGCGGTGAGATTGAAGTTGTTGGTATGGGAACTTACCCTTCCAAAGGTCTAAAAAAAGGTGTCGTTGTCAACATTGATTCAACTGTAGAATCGATTCAGCGCGCAATTGATGAAGCGGAAAGAATGTCTGGTTTTGAAGCGCAATCGGTTTATGTTGGGATTGCGGGCAGTCATATAAAAAGCTTTAACTCGAATGGTATGGTAGCCATACGTAATCAAGATGTTCAACCCGACGATATTGAACGCGTAATGGAAGCCGCACAGACCATTGCAATTCCGGGTGATCAACGAGTTCTACACATCTTGTCGCAAGAATATATTATCGATAATCAAGGCGGTATTCGCGAACCTGTCGGTATGTCAGGTGTGCGTCTAGAAGCGAAGGTGCATATGGTCACCGGATCAGTAAGTGCGGCACA